>NZ_JBKQOT010000872.1:0-3142 GCF_052145395.1 Roseiarcus sp. | reverse complement strand
GCTTCTCCGAATCCGGCGCCTTGAAGGCGAGGAGGAAGGGGGCGACCGCCAGCGCGCCGCAGATCAGCGCGGCCAGGATGACGAAAACGACCAGGGGAAGGTAGTCGGAAATGATGCTCGGCATCGGCCTGGCTCGCGGTTTTGGACAAGCGCGACGGGCGCTTGCGCCGGATCGACGCAGTCCCCTTGCATGACCGAACGCCTATCGCAGCGCAGCGACGCATGCAAGGCGAAAGGCGGGCATCAGCATCAAGTCGCATAGGCGAGCGCGCCGCCTCGAACCCATGAAACACATGAACGGACAGATTTTTACGACGCAGCGGCGGGGCGTTTGCGACAGACATCTGAAGGAGAAAATGGCGAGAGAGACGGGACTTGAACCCGCGACCTCCGGCGTGACAGGCCGGCGCTCTAACCAACTGAGCTACTCCCCCGCGAGGGTCGGCGGGGGATAAGCCAGTCGCGCCGGCAAGTCAATATGCGCGCGGGCGTTTTGCGCCTCCCCGATCAGCGATCCGGGCGCAGACGTCAGAACTGGCCGACCGCGAACGACCAGCGCCGCATTTCCTCAGGCGTGAGCACATGCATCGTGTCGGGGGGAAGCGATTCCGCCGCGCGCACCAGCGCCGGGTTGACGCCCATATGCTGCGCATAACGCGCGAGCACCGCGACCATCGGCGCGTCTGCGAAACTGCGCTTCGTGTGCTGTCCGAACCATCCCTCGCCCTCGGTCTCGACGATCGACATGCGATGGAGGGCGACCTCGCTGCCCGGCGGCGCAACCCGGCGGACCGCCCCCATCATCGCATAGACGCAGGCGGACAGGCACTCGCCGATATAAGGCCCCGCCTCGCCGTCGGATTGGAAGCGCCCGACGACGCCGGCGATCCGCAGTTCGCGCAAAATATGGCCGAACGCCATCGAGGCGACCACATTGCCGCCGCGCGAGTTGAAGAATACGATTCGTTTGAGCGTCTTGTCTTCAGCGCCGGACTTGAGGAAATCGATGAAAGCCTGCGGCGTCGAGGTCTCGATGACGCCGTCGGCGACGATCACGTGCGGACAGCGGGCGCCGCAACGGCCGACGTCAAGCGACTCGACCCGGAAGGTCATAGACCTGGAATCGGCGCGCGCCGCACCGGGCTGCGCGACACTGCACGCCGCCAGGATCAAACCGAAGGCGGCAAGCCTCCCCAGCCGACGGCTGGTGGGCGGTGACGGGCTCGAACCGCCGACCCTCTCGGTGTAAACGAGATGCTCTGCCAACTGAGCTAACCGCCCCGCCTTCCGTAGCGCGCTAGACTACAGACTCGCGAGCGCGCCGCCAAGCGGCCGTCGCAACGAGCAGAGGTCGCCTCCGGGACCGCCGCCTGGCGAACGAGCGTCGGGCCCGCACCCGGAGTCGGCGGTGGAATCGCGCCGGTGCGCCGCCGCGCAAGGGACGCCAGCGTCGCCACGCGCCAGCCGGAGGCGCGCCGTTTCGGTTTACTTCTTGCTCGACTTCTTGTTGAGAGAGGCTTTGAGCGCCGCGCCGGGCTTGAATCGGGCGTTCTTCGACGCCGCAATCTTGATCTCCTTGCCGGTCGCCGGATTGCGGCCCTTTCCTGCGGCGCGCTCGCGAACCGAGAAGGTGCCGAAGCCGACCAGCCGGACCTCTTCGCCCTTCTTGAGCGTCTTCTCAATGCCCTCCAGCACCGCCTCGAGCGCCTTGGCGGCGGCGACCTTCGTCAGTTCAGCTTCCGTCGCGATATGATCGACGAGTTCGAGTTTGTTCATCGTGGCTCTCCGTTCCAACGCGGCGTCTCTTGCGGGCGCCGTCATCTTGCGCGGCGTTTCGCGCCGCCGCGCGCTCCCCTCTGCTCGCCCCGTGTCGGACGGCGCCAAAGCGGCGCCGCCTGCCCGAATCGACGGCTGAGTTCATCCCATTGCTCACGTTTTGCCCAACGCGCGCAAGGCTTTGCAGAAAGCAGCCACAAAAAAAGATGCGATTTCCGGCGGAAAACGGGCGGTTGACAACGAAAACGCCGCGAATCCTCTCGGATTCGCGGCGCTCATTCTCCGCCCGGGCTGGCAGCGCCCTTGGGACCCGCGCCCGTCAGTGAGCGATCAGCCCCTGCCCTGGCTCTTCGGTCGGCGCCGCGGGCGACACCGCTTTGACCTCTTCCTCCCACACGATCGGGGCGGGCTGGCGCACGAGCGCGTGCTTCAGCACTTCCTCCATCCGGGAGACCGGCACGATCTCCAGCCCGGACTTGACCGAATTCGGGATCTCCACCAAGTCCTTCACATTGTCTTCCGGGATCAGCACCTTCTTGATGCCGCCCCGAAGCGCGGCGAGCAGCTTCTCCTTCAGGCCGCCGATCGGCAGCACCCGCCCTCGCAGCGTGATCTCGCCAGTCATCGCGATGTCGCGGCGGACCGGAATACCGGCCAGCATAGACACGATCACGGTCGCCATGGCGACGCCTGCCGACGGCCCGTCCTTGGGCGTCGCGCCCTCGGGAACGTGGACGTGGATATCGCGTTTGTCGAACAACGGCGGCTCGATGCCGAAATCCACCGAGCGGGACCTCACATAAGACGCCGCCGCGGAGATCGACTCCTTCATCACGTCTCTAAGGTTGCCCGTCACAGTCATCCGCCCCTTGCCGGGCATCATGACGCCTTCGACCGTCAGAAGCTCGCCGCCGACCTCGGTCCAGGCGAGACCGGTCACAAGACCGACCTGGTCGTCGGCCTCGATCTCGCCGAAGCGGTACTTCGGTGGCCCAAGGAACTCGGCGACGTTCTCCGCGGAGACCACGATTCGCTTCTTCTTCGTCGTCAGGATCTCCTTGACCGCCTTGCGGGCGAGGTTGGAGATCTCACGCTCGAGATTGCGCACCCCCGCCTCGCGCGTGTACCGGCGCACGAGTTCCATGACGCCGCTGTCCTCGACCTCAAACTCCTTCGCGTCGAGGCCGTGTTTGGCCATCGAGTTCGGCAAAAGGTGACGCTTGGCGATCTCAAGCTTCTCGTCCTCGGTGTAGCCGGCGAGCCGGATGATCTCCATGCGGTCCTTGAGGGCCGGCGGGATGTCGAGCGTGTTCGCGGTCGTGACGAACATCACGTTGGACAGGTCGTAATCGACCTCCAGGTAATG
>NZ_JBKQOT010000871.1:0-3537 GCF_052145395.1 Roseiarcus sp. | reverse complement strand
CGGGAAGATCGTCTCGCTGCTCAAACTCGTCGCCTGAGCGTAGGCGCATCGTCGACTCGTTTTGCGGGCAGGTCATGGCCGTCAACATCATTCGATTCAAACAAGGCGGCGAGGTCGGCTGGGGCGTGCTTGAGGGCGAGCGGGTCATTCGCGTTCCCCGCGCCTTTGCGACCACCGGCGAGTTCGTGTCGCGCAACGACGTCGGAACTCTGAAGCAAGTGCGGGAAGCGGGCGTCGCGCGATCCGAAGTCGAGATCCTGTCGCCGGTCACACGCAACCAGCAGTTCATCTGCCAGGGCGCGAATTATCGGCGTCACATGATCGAGTCGGGAATGGACCCGGACGCGAAGACGTACAACATGATCTTCACCAAGGCGCCGAGCTGCATCGTCGCCGCTGACTCAGTCCTCGTGAAGCCGGCGCACGTGCGCTTCCTCGACTACGAAATCGAACTCGGTCTCGTCCTGCGCCGGGACATCGATCGCGCGACTGTCGTCACAGACGCAAACCTGATCGAGTTCGTCGCCGCCCTCGTGATCGTCAACGACTATTCGGCCCGCGACATCCAGATTCCGCAGATGCAGTTCTTCAAGGGCAAGAGCTATCGCACATTCGGCCCCGTGGGTCCGCGGCTGTGCATGCTGGAAAAAGGCGATGCGCCGGAGATCCGCAACCTGCGCCTGCGGCTGACCGTCAACGGCGAAGTTCGTCAGGACGACACGACCGCAAACCTCGTGTTCGGACCCGCCGAGACCCTGACCGAACTCTCGGGAGTGCAAGACCTTTTCGCCGGAGATCTGATCGCGACTGGCACTCCCGCCGGCTGCGCGCTCAGCGTTCCTTCGTCCTTCCGCCAGAAGATCGCCGCCCTCCTGCCGGAGGCGACGAAGTGGCGGATGTTTCTCGCAGTGCAGGCTGCTCGGCGCCAGTATTTGAAATCCGGCGACGTCGTCGAAGCGACTATCGTCAATGCATCGGGGACGATCGATCTCGGCGTCCAACGCAACGTCGTCGTGGAGGAAGGCCTATGAAATCCGTCGCTACCGAAGCCGATGTGCTCGCCATCGAATCGGCCGTCGCAGGCGTCGACGCCCCCTCGAGCACCTACGAGCTGATCTGTCGCGGCGCGTCGCGCGCGCCCGACGCGCCCGCTTTAACCTTCTTCATGAACGCGGAGCGACCTCGGGAAAGCGAGACCTGGACCTATCGCGAGTTTGTCGCACGGATCAACCAGACCGCCAATGCGCTCCTGAGGCTCGGCGTCGGCAAGGACGACGTCGTTGCCTACGTGCTGCCCAACCTGCCCGAGACGCATTTCACGATCTGGGGCGCCGAGGCCGTCTGCGTCGTCGCCGCCTTCAATCCGCTGCTGGAGCCGTCGGCGCTCGCAGCTCTTCTGGCCGCGGCGGGAGCCAAGGTACTGGTGACCGCGGCGCCGTTCCCTGGCGTCGATCTCTGGCTGCGCCTTCGGCCCGAACTGGACGTCGCGACAACGCTCGAACACGTCGTTCTCGTCGACATAAGCGAACGGCTGCCGGCGCCGGCCCGCGAAGCCGTTCGCGCCGCCCAGCGACGACAGGCTGACTCGGCTCCGCCGGACGAGCCGATAAGAAGCGGCGGCCGCGAAGTGCCCGTGCACGATTTCTGGACGCTCGTTGCAGCCGAGGGCGGTGACCGGTTGAACTCCGATCGCGTCATCGCCGCGGAGGATCGCTCCTCGATGTTTTGCACCGGCGGCACCACCGGGTTGCCGAAGATCGCCATCCGCCGACAGGGCTGCGAAGTCGCCAACGCCCTCTCTGTCGCTCGGTTCATGGGCGACGCGGTGGGCCCGGGCAAGACGCTGTTCTGCGGCTTGCCGCTCTTTCACGTGAACGGCGTGCTCGTCACGGGCCTCCTGCCTTTGTCGCAGGGCGCGCATGTCGTGTTGGGGACGCCTCAAGGGTTTCGCGGCGAAGGAGTCGTGGCGCGCTTCTGGGAAATCGTCGAGCATCATCGAGTGAACTTCTTCTCCGGCGTTCCGACCCTCTATGCGTCGCTCATGCAGGTCCCGGTCGGCGAGCACGACATTTCTTCGTTGGAATACGGCTTTTGCGGCGCGGCGCCGATGCCCGCCGAAGTTTTCCGGGCGTTCCAGGAGCGGACAGGCCTCAAGATCCTGGAAGGTTACGGTCTGACGGAAGCGACGTGCGTCAGCAGTATCAATCCGCTGGGCGGCGAGCGCCGCTTCGGGTCGATCGGATTGCGCTTGCCCTCGCAGAACATGAAGACGGTGAAGCTCGATGACGGAAGCGGACGCTACCGCGACTGCTCGCCCGACGAGGTCGGCGTCATTGTCGTCTCCGGGCCGAACGTTTTCGAGGGATACCTGTCTCCTGAGCACAATCGCGCGCTCTGGATCGATTGTGGCGACGGGCGCAGGTGGCTCGACACCGGCGATCTCGGACGCCGCGACGCCGATGGCTATTTTTGGCTGACCGGTCGGAAGAAAGAACTGATCATCCGAGGCGGCCACAATATCGACCCCGCATCGATCGAAGAGCCCTTGCACCAGCATCCCGACGTGCTGCTCGCCGCGGCGATCGGGAGACCGGACGCTCATGCCGGGGAGCTGCCTGTCGCCTATGTCCAGTTGAAGCCCGGCGCGACCGTGACCGAAGCCGAGCTGGCCAAATTCGCGCGCTCGAACATCGGCGAGCGGGCCGCGCTGCCCAAGCATATTCGGGTCGTCGATCAGATTCCGCTCACCCCGGTCGGCAAGATCTTCAAGCCCGCGCTGAAATACAGGGAAATCGAGTCCGCGCTCGGCGAGGCGCTGGCTGAAGCCGGCGTTCCGGCGTCACGCCTGACGGCCGGTCCTTCGCCGTCGCAGGGCGTGGCCGTCACTGTAGAGCTGGCGAAGCCGGAAGACGAGACCGCCGCGCGACGCGTCCTCGGCGCTTTTCCTTACCCATACGTTTTTCGAAGCGCGAAATAGAGGTATGGAGAACGCGGCGGCGGGAGCGGCAGATTCGTTCTACGCGCCGTCGCCGGAGACCGGAAATGTCTGACAGCGCGGGCGTCACCCAGCCACCTAGTCGATCGACCCGACAAAAACAGAAGACCCGCGACCGACTCATTCGCGCCGCGATGTCTGTAATGGCTGCGAAGGGCGCGGACGCGGCGACGATCAACGACATCACCGAGGCCGCCGATGTCGGCTTCGGCTCGTTCTATAACCACTTTGATTCGAAGGAGGACATTCTCGAAGCTGCAACCAACGAACTCTTCGAAGCGGTCGGCGGCAAGATCGACGAGGCCATCTACGCCATCGACGATCCGTGCGCAGCCCTGGCGACGGCGATCCGCACCTTCGTTGGCATACTGATGCTCAAGAAGGATTGGGCGCGTTTCATCATCCGGATCTCCGCGCCCCCCGGCTACAAGCGGTTCGGGATGTATTCGCGATTATCCAGGGACATCCAGAAGATCCATGCGTCAAAGAGACTCGAAGTCTCCGACCCGGAGGTGGTGACCTATGCCGTCGGCGGCGCGATA
>NZ_JBKQOT010000870.1:0-3203 GCF_052145395.1 Roseiarcus sp. | reverse complement strand
TTTCCCGCGCCAACAGGCCGAAGACATGACCGCACCCGAAGCGTTCGCAAAGCCTCAACCAAACCCTTGACCTCGGGGCGCCGTCCAGACATGCCCCTCCCAAGCAGTTCCGGTACGGGTGGAGAGCGCCACGAGAAGACGTTCGCGGGAGTAATTTTCAAGAAATGATCCGCATCAGCGTAAGCCGCGATTTGAGACGACAGAAGTCCCGGTCGTGCGTCACCAGGGCGTCCGCGTTAATGGCGAGCGCGCTCGCAGCCTGCACAGCATCAGGCAGCTTCAACCGGTACATGGCCCGAAACCGCGCGGCGCTGTGAGCAATGTCATTGTCAAGTGCAATCACACTCCACGACGAAAAAACTTCCCTGTATCGTGATGCGAGCTTTGAGCATCGGAACTCGAGATCATAATCTCGGGCCTGCGATGCCATCACTTGGGCCTGCTCTGGACCTGTCATCACTTCGGCGATCGTGACCGTCGTTACCGCCAACTGCAACGTCCCCGCCTCGTGCGCTTCGAACAGCGGCCTGAACCGTTGAGCGAACTGAGGATGTTCTTCGAGCACGTATATGATCGGCGCGGTGTCGACCAAAACCAACGCGTTGGCGGGTAAGCCCTCGATGTTCAGCGGGTCCATTCGTCTCGCATCTCACGGATCGTGCGCGTGCTGTCCTCCCCCCACAAGCCAACCCCGGACCCGCTAAGCGAAAGAAGCGAGCGCTGCTTGGGTTGCTGAGCCCGCTGGATCGCCTCGTAGAGAGCAATAGGCACAACCGCAGCGACCGGGCGGCCATGCCTGCTGATGACTGTGGACTTCCCGTGCTCGGCAAGATCGAGGAGCGCAGGAAGCGTGTTTCGCGCTTCCTCTGCGCCTTTGGCCGCCGTTTCGTTGATCTCGGTCATCTTCGAACCGTACGAAACCGTACGGGATCTGTCAACAAGTCATTTGGATTGTCCCGATGCGGAAGGCTCACCTCGTGAGCAACAGCGGAAAGACCGCAACGGGCGGAGACCGCGCCTATAGGCAAGGCCCGCTTGCCCTCCCATTTGAAACGTCCACGGCAGCGACCCGCAACGCCCGCTTCACGTCGACTCCCGCCATCCGCCGCGCCGTCGGGTCCGGTCCTTAGGCGTGGAGCCAAGCGCCGGGTTTTGACAACCAGGGCACGCGCTGGGGCTTTGTTGACCGGCCCGCGGCCGAGGGACAAGCTCGAACGCGGGATCAGCCCCGGAGCGGCGCAGAGTTGATTGGCAGCGGGTTCACGTTGACGGGCCGATGACGAACCGAAGGAACGACTCGCCGGGCCCCGACGAGGACCACTGGTACGTGAACCTTGTCGTGTGCACGGCCGGTTCGTTCACCACCATCGTGGCGATGACGCTTCTGCTGCCCTTCCTCCCGCTCTATGTCGAGGAGATCGGCGTCAGGGGCCATGCCGCCATCGTGCAATGGTCGGGCGTCGCCTACGGCGCGACCTTCTTCACCGCGGCGCTGACCGCGCCGATATGGGGGCGGCTCGGCGACCGCTACGGCCGCAAGCTGATGCTGATCCGCGCCAGCCTCGGCATGGCGATTGCGATGTCGCTGACCGGCATGGCCGAGGACGTTTGGCAACTGGTCGCGGTGCGGCTGCTGACCGGCCTTCTCGGCGGCTACGCCTCGGGCTCAATGATCCTGGTCGCGGCTCAGACGCCGAGGGCGAAGTCCGGCTGGGCGCTCGGCGTGCTCTCTTCGGGAATCATGGCCGGCAACCTGGTCGGCCCGCTGATCGGCGGCGCCCTGCCGCCCCTGATTGGCATCCGCGCGACTTTTTGGCTGTCCGGCGCGACGATCTTCGTGAGCTTTCTCGGCACGGTCTTTTGGCTGCGCGAAATCCCGCGTCAGCCGCAGGCGCGGAAAAGCAAGCTGGGCGGCCTTTGGGCGCGGATTGCCGACAAGCGTCCGGTCGTCGCCATGCTCGCGACCGGGCTTCTTTTCACATTCGCGCTGACCTCGATCGAGCCGATCATCACCGTCTATGTCGCGCTGTTCGCGCCGCCTTCGCAGGTGACCTTCGTCGCCGGCCTCGCCATGTCGGCGGTAGCGCTCGGCGGCATTTTGTCGTCCGCCCGTCTCGGCCAGATCGCCGACCGCGTCGGCCACTGGCGGATCGTCGTCCTGTCGCTCGCGGCGGCGGCGCTGCTCCTCGTTCCTCAGGCGCTCGTGGTCAGCGGGTGGCAGCTCGTCCTGCTGCGCTTTTTGATGGGCGCGGCGCTCGGCGGGCTGATGCCCGGCATGGCGAGCGTCATCCGGCACAACGCGCCGGAGGCCATCGCAGGTAGCCTGCTTGGATGGTCGGTCTCGGCGCAATATGTCGGGCAGGTGGTCGGGCCGCTCGCGGGCGGCTTCGTCGGCGGCCATGTCGGCATGCGGGCCGTCTTCCTCTCCACTGCCGTCCTCATGGCCGCGGGCGCGCTGGCGAATTTCGCCATCGAGCGGGCCGTCCGCGCGACGCCGCGCTGAGCGATCCGGGACAATCCGGACAGCACGAGGTCATCGCGGGCCGTGGCATTTTTGCCCGGCGACGGGGGAGAATTTTGCTTAATCACGAACAGAATTGCGATGAACGCTTGCGCCTGAGCGCCCGGCCAATGTAAACTTGTGGATATAACAGGGGGAGATGAAATGGACCCTCATGGCTTCGGCAGGGCGCGGTTCGCGGGAATGGGTTTCGTCAATCGCATGCGACGGGGTCTCGACGGGTCCCGCCAGGACCTGACGGCTGCAGACGCTCCGAAGCCGGAGCCGCAGCCGGCCGCGGCGCGCGTTCTCCACGGCGAGAACGATAGGCGCAGTTACAGTCTCTATGCCCCTCTCGTGCCGGGCGGGGCCCGAGGCGGCGCCGGCGAATGGCTGGCCGACGCGCTGGTGCTGGCGCTGGGCGCCGTCTTCGCAGGCGGCTTGGCCCTGCTCGCGGCGGCGGGGCTCATCGAGTTCATCCTCCCGAGCGGCGTCGGACCCTTCGGGCGCTGAGTCGCAGTCGATTTCCGCGCGCCTTTGAAGCGCGGGGCCCACAGGGCGTCCGCCAGGACGCCCGTCTTTCGACCGGATATGGACCGCGCCCTCCAGGACGGGCGTCGCTGGCCCCCTGGCCGTTACGTCAGGTCACGCCGAGGCGTTAATGCACCGGCTGGATCGCCCCCCGAAGCTCCGGCATCAGCGC
>NZ_JBKQOT010000869.1:0-7701 GCF_052145395.1 Roseiarcus sp. | reverse complement strand
GTCGTCCAACAAGATCGTGCTGACGAGTTTGGTCGCCGAGGGCGACCTCGTCCTCTTCGACCGCAACAACCACAAGGCCGCCCATCAGGGCGCGCTGCTGATGGCCGGCGGCATCCCGGTCTATCTTTCGACCGACCGCAACGCCTATGGACTCATCGGCCCGATCCGGCCGGAGGAGCTCGACGAGACGGCGATCCGCGTGCGCATCCGCGCCAATCCGCTCATCAAGGACCCCGAGGCCTGGAAGCGCGAGCGGCCGTTCCGCGTCGCGGTCATCGAGCAGTGCACCTACGACGGTACGATCTACGACGCCCAGCGCACGCTCGAGCGGATCGGCCCCTTGTGCGACTACATTATGTTCGACGAGGCCTGGGCGGGCTTCATGAAGTTCCACCCGATCTACGAGAGCCGCTTCGCCATGGGCCTCAAGGGGCTCTCCGAGACATCTCCGGGGATCATCGCGACCCAGTCGACCCACAAGCAGCTCGCGAGTTTCTCGCAGGCCTCGCAGATCCATCGGCGCGACAGCCACATCAAGGGCCAGCGGCGCCGGCTCGAGCATAGGCGGTTCAACGAAAGCTTCATGCAATACGCTTCGACCTCGCCCTTCTATCCGCTGTTCGCCTCGCTCGACGTCGGCGCGCAGATGATGAAGGGCCGGTCGGGCGAAGTGCTCTGGGACGACACCATCCGGCTCGGCATCGAACTCAGGAAAAAGATCCGCGCGGTCCGCCGCGAGTTCGAGGAGAAGGAGCGCGATCCGGCGCGGCGCTGGTTCTTCGATCCCTTCGTCCCGGACCGCGTGGCGATCCGCGATGCGGCCTACCAGGGCGGCGCGCATGACGTGCCGTGGGAGAGCGTGTCGACCGACCTCCTCGCCCGTGACCCGCGCTTCTGGGCGCTCGCGCCCGGCCAGACCTGGCACGGCTTCCACGGCCTCGAAGAGGGCTACGCCATCACCGATCCGGCCAAGCTGACGCTCTTGACCCCCGGCTTCGACCGCAAGACCGGCGCCTACGAGCCGCACGGGATTCCCGCCCCGGTGGTCGTGCAGCATCTGCGCGAGAACCGCGTGGTGGCGGAGAAGAACGACCTCAATTCGATGCTGTTCCTGCTGACGCCAGGGGTCGAGTCGAGCAAGGCCGGGACGCTGGTCTCGACGCTCGTCGCCTTCAAGCGCCTGCACGACGACAACGCGCTGCTTGACGACGTGATGCCGGAGTTCGTCGCCAGGCGATCGGCGCGCTATCGCGGCAAGAGGCTGCGCGACCTCTGCGGGGAGATGCACGCCTTCTATCGCGAGCATGACATCAGCCGCCTGCAGAAGGCGCAGTTCGCGGCGGAGCACATCCCGACCATGGCGATGACGCCGCGGGAGGCGCAGCTGCATTTGACCCGCAACAATCTCGATTACCTGCCGCTCGACGAGCTCGAGGGGCGCGTCGCGACGACCCTGTTCGTCGTCTATCCGCCGGGCATCGCCACGATCGTGCCGGGCGAGCGGATCGACGCGCGGGCGCAGCCGATGATCGAATACCTCAAGGTGTTCGAAAAGGGCTCGAACGTCTTCCCGGGTTTTGAGTCGGAAATCCAGGGCCTGTATCGCGAAACCGACGCGTCCGGGGCGGTTCGCTTCTATACCTATGTCGTCAGGGAGTGATTCGGAACGCCGATGGACGCCAAACCCACTTCGGAAGCCGAGATGCCGCCGCAGCCGGCGGCGGAGCGACGGATCTCGGTCCGCGATTCGCGCGACGGCGATGTGCCGGCGATGCTGGCGATCTACCTGCACCACATCCGGCGGGGCGTCGATCCCGGGCTTGACGTCGGCGAGTTCGAACCGCCGGACGCCGAGGACATCAAGCGCCGCCGGAAGAACATGCAGAAGCGCAAGATGCCGCATATCGTCGCCGAGGAAAACGGCGTGGTGCTCGGCTACGCCTACGCCGTGCCGTTCCGCAAGCGCCCCGCCTACCGCTACGCGATCAAGCACTCGATCTACGTCCACAACGACCATCTCCAGCGCGGCGTCGGCCGGCTCTTGATGGGCGCGCTGATCGACGCCTGCGCGGCGTCGGGCTTCCGCCAGATGATCGGCTATATCGACGCGGCCAACCGCGCCTCGCTGGGCTTGCACGAGGCGTTCGGCTTCCGCCAGGTTGGCTACCTGCCCTCGATCGGCTTCAAGTTCGGCCACTGGACCGACACGGTCATGGTCCAGCGCTCGCTCGGGCCCGGGGGGACCGAGCCGCCGCAGGCGTGAGGGGCTTGAGGGACGGGTTCGCGCCGAGAGCGATCGATTGCCGGAGTCGACCCTAAAGAGGGTTCGCCCTCACTAATTCAATGCCGCGAAACGACGTGAAGCGGGCGTTGCAGATCGCGACTGCGAACGTCGCAAGCTGGACGGCAAGCTACCCTCGACCTGCCCGACAGGATGCCGGATCCGTATCGCCTCGTCATTCGCACTTACGGTGACGCCTTTCATTAAAGGTCCACACTGTCAGAACGAATACCGTAGCCCGATTCCGCCGTGGAGCGTCGTCCCGACGGCGCCGAACGCGGTGCCGACTACGAAGGCGTCAATGACGAGGCGATCGCTGTAGCGATATCCAAGTCGGGCGCCGTACTCGACCCACGTCGTATTGGGCAGGGCGTTCGGCGCGATCGGCCCGAAGTCATAAACGTTGACCGCGGCCCCGGCGCCCGCTCCGAACCCGTAAGCGACGGCGCCGCTGAGGTTCGCCTCAATGTTTCCATTGAAGAGATGCGTGATTTGGGCCCCGACGTGGGCGACGTTCAGGAGATCGAGGCCGTTACTGACCGTCGCCGGATACGGGTTGAGCGCGCTCGACGCCTCGGTGTAACCGCCGGTTTGCATCCAGTTTCGGCTGAGATCGCCGTAGATCGCGGCTTCGTCGGTTGGGCTCAGGCGGGCGACCCATCCAGCTCGCGCGAACAGGGAAAGGTCGCGGTTGATCGCCGAGGCTGTGCCGACCGACGTCGTCAGCCCATTGGCGTAGGAGCGAGAGTAATGGACGTCCTCGTAGGGCGTCAGCGCTCCACCGGCCTCGAGGAACGGCCGGCTCGGGCCCCACTTCCAGAAGTCGTAGACCAGCGATCCGGCGATGGTCGGCGCGTTTTCGACCGTGATGCCCGAGGCGTTCCACTGGTTGTAGGAAAAGCCGCCCATCAAGGTCAGTTCGTCGCTCAAGCCCCATCGGCCGTGGGCGCCGGCCGCGAACGAGCCGATCGAGGCGAAGCCGGAGCCGCAGCTCGAGCAGCTGACCTGCTCGGTCGCCCCGAGCAGGATGGAGCTCAGCACCCGATTGGTGATCATCTGGGTCTGCTGGGCCTTGGCGACGTTGGTGATCGAGTTCGTGATTTCGGCGACCGTCGATGTCGGCTGTGACACGAGAAACCACTCGTCGCTGGACTCATTGAGGGTGTACTTGAATCCGCCGACGATCGGCGTGCTCGCGAGCGCGAAGGCGTTTGAGGCGATTGAGCCGCCGTTGGTCGCGATCACGAGGGGAATGCCGGAACCCGTCGTCTGTCCGCCGAGGCCACCGACATTCCTGATCGTGAGCAGCGTCGTGCCGGTCGCGTGCCCGCCATTGATGATGATCTGGTCCGCAGACGAGGTCGGCCCGCCGAGCGCCACGTTCATCGTGATGTTGGCGCCCGAGCCGGAATAGTTGGTGACCGTGAGGGTCTTGAAGCCGCCGCCGGAACCGGGCGGCGCGAACACGACGATGCTGTTCGTGACGGCGAGATTGGTGATGGTCGACGGGCCCGTCAGGGTCCACGTCGTTCCGTTCGTGAGATTGACGTTGGACGTTGACGTTGAGTCGGTGCGGATGGCACCGGTCAGATTCGAGGCGTTCGCGTTCAGCGTCACGACGCTGCCCGCGGTGGCGTCGAGCAGGTTGTTCGTCCCTGCGTTGGCGGTCGTGGCGTTGAAATTGATCGTTGCGACCGAGGGATCGGCGAAGATCAGATCGCCGGACTGATTGGCGATATTGAATTTGTCAAAGGTCGCGGTCTGGCCGGTTCCGCTGGTGAAGTCGATGGCGTTCCCCGCCGTCGTGATCGCGCCGCCGCCTGCCGCGACCACGGACGCGCCGTTTCCCTGGAGCAGGACGCCGACGTCGGAGGCGTTCGTCGTCTTGATGTTGAGCACCCCCGACGCTGTGATCGCGCCGGCTGAGCCGCTTGCAGTTGAGTCGCTTGCGACCAGCGCGTAGGCGCCGGGGCCCGAGGTCGTGATCGTCGCCGTGGCGAGATTGACCTTTGCCCCCGCGCCGTCCGCGACGACGCCGTTGGCGCCGAAACCGGTCGCGGGCGAAACGCCGCCGGACGTCGTGACCGAGATCGGACCAGTCGCGTTGATGACGCCGCCAAGGCTTGCAACGACGCCGATCGCCCCTGCGCCCTGGGTCGTGAACGTGTTCGACCCGCTGAGGTTGGCTTGAGAGCCGGAGCCCGAGACGCTGAGCGCGAAGGCGTCCTGGCCCGTCGTCAAGACTGAGACGCCGCTTAGGTTGGTGACGCCGCCATCGGCGGTCACGATTGCGCTCGACGCAGCGCCTGTGGTTTGCGCCGTCACGTTGCTCAGCGTCACCGTGCCCCCGGTCGTGTACGAAGTTCCAGGGCTGGCGCCGTTATAAACGGCGTAGGCGTGATCGCCGTCTGCGGAATTGATTGTTCCTTCGGTGCTCACGGTAACTCCGGAGGCCGAGACGGAGGATCCCGTCCCCAGAACCTCAATGCCCTTGGATCCATTTCCTGTCGTCGCGATGCTCATGCCGGATAGGGTCACGCCCCTGCCGCCGTAGGCGTTCACTCCGGGCGATTCCAGTCCCGTAGTCTTGATAGACCCGCCCGTCAGCGTCGTCGCGCCGCCCGCATCCGTCGCGACGCCGTCTGCGGTCGGTCCGCTGGTCGAGATTTTGGAGTTGGCAAGCGACAGGACGCCGCCAGAGGTCAAAGCGCCATAGGGGCCGTTGTAGGCGCCGTCGGCGTGATCCCCGGTCGACGAGTCGACGCCGCCCTGCGTCGTGACGGTGACGCCGCTCGCCGTTAACGACGACCCCGAGCCGTTCACTCCGAGGCCGGTCGATCCGGCTCCGGTCGTGGAGATCGTCGCGCCGGTGAGTTCGACGACTCCGCCATTGTACGCGACGACGCCGGCGGCGCTCGCGCCGGTCGTGGAGATCGTCGTGGCGGTCCCGCTGCCGTCGAGGCCGATTGTCAGCCGGCCGCCGTTGTTCGTTTGAACGGCGTTGGCGAGCGAGCCCGCCGTCGCAATCGAGCCGCCCAGAATCGTCGTCGAACCGCCTGCACCGGTGAAGACGCCAAACATCTGAACACCCTCGGTCGCCACCGACGTGTCGGTCAGCTTGGCGACGCCGCCGGCGGGGAAAGTCCCGTAGGGCCCGTTGTACACGCCGTAGGAGTGCTGGCCGGAGGCGGTGTCATACGCGCCTGTCGTCGTAACGGTCACATTGGTGGCGTCGATTTCGGAGCCGGCGCCGTTGATCCCGAGCCCGCCTGAACCGTTGCCTGTCGTACCGATCGTCGTCCCATTGAGCGTTGCGAAGCCTCCACTGTTGGCGGTTACGGCGTAGGCGGCGTTTCCGGTCGTGTCGATGGACCCGCCGTTCACCGTTGTAGAGCCGCCGCTCTGGGTCAAGACGCCGTTTGCGCTGTCGCCGGATATCGCGATCGAGCCGCCGGAGATGTTCGTCGTTCCCGCGTTCCCAGTGACCACACCAGAAGCGCCGTACCCCGTCGTTGTGATGCTGACATTCGTGAGATTTAAGACTCCGCCGTTGGGAGTCCACGATGCGCCTCCATTGTACGCGCCGTCTGCATAGAAATCGTCGCTGGTGTCGATGCCTCCATGGGTTGTGATCGAGATGCCGTCCGCGGTAACGGTTGCGTTCGAACCGTTCACCGCAATTCCCGATGATCCGGCGCCATTCGTGAGGATCGCGGCGCCGTTCGATATCGTGACGCTGGTAGTTGGGCCCGTTGTCCCCACCGCCACTCCTAGGGCGCTCGTTCCGCTCGTTGTGATCGAGCCGCCGGAGAAGGTCGCCGTCGCTCCATCGTATACCTCGAGTCCATGCGACCAGTTGTTTGCGTCAGGCACGCTGTTGCCGCTTGTTGACACCGCGACGCCAGAGGCTTGGAGCGCCGAACCGGTTCCCTCAATAAACAATCCGTAGGAGCCGTCGCCGGTCGCATTCACTGTACCCGCGGTCAGCGTGATGTGGCCGCCCGAGTCCGCCTGCAGCGCGTTCGCGTTCGCACCTGAAGTCATGAACGAAACCGTGCCCTCGCTGGGCCCGGTGATCAGCGCGTTCAGGCCCGTGGCCTGGCCGGCGATCTCGTTATCGCCGCTCGTGGCGTAGTTGCCAGAGACGACGCAGGTTTGTCCCGCCGGGGCGACCACTCCGCCGTCCTCGAGATTGACGCACTGGGCGAGCGCCGCACTCGAGAACAGGACGAGCGCCGCGAAGCCGGCCGCTGCGACGAAGGCCGAGCCCCTGCGCCAGTATCGGTCCACTGCTAATGTCCGCATAGCGCCCCCGATGGGAAGCCGCCGCCCCCGCCTCCGCCTCCGCTTCCGGGCGTCAGCGACGCGTAGGTGGCGCCGGAGCAGAGCGAACCACCGCCCGAGCAGAGGGAAGCGAAATCGACAGGCGTCGAGACGAAGGCCGCCTCGTTCGCACCGCCGGATCTCTTCACCTGCGCCGTTTGGCCGGCATGATTGAGATCGAGGCACTCGCAGCGTCCGCCGGCGCCTTTGCTGCAGTTCCGCACTTGCTGCTCGAATGTGATCCCGGGCCGCTTCGGGCAGACCAGCGCCTGCCCACGGCCAGCGTCACGCGCATTTGCTGCGGACCCTGGACGCCGATATCGAGCACCGTGCCGCGCACGCCGATCGAAGCGGTCGGCGTCGAGATGACGTAGGCTCGCTTGTCGAGCGCGCCGGTGGTGAAGCGAAAAAGGCCCTTGGCGAGGTTGACCGTCATCTTCTGCGCGCTGACCCCGCCGGAATAGACGAAGACGTCAAGCGTCACGCGCGACGTCGGACCGATCGCCAGATTGGTCGAATCGAGAAAGACGAGTTTCGCCGTCGACTCGGCGCCGGTGCGGACAATCTCGTCGCGAAAGACAGAGTCGCCGGGGTTAAGGGCGGCGGCGGCGCCGCTGAGTTCGCGCGAGACGTTGTTGTGCGCCTCGGCGGTCGAGCCAATGTTCTGTTGCGCGCGAGCGGCCTGCCCTGCGGCAAGCGCTACGATGATCGCGAAAAGCAATCGGATTGAGCGAGGAATTGGCGCCTCCTCTTGCCAGAGACCGCCAGACCCCGCGGTTCAACCGAAATTCACTGCAGGCAATCGGAATGTCAATATCTTGATTCCATTTCGCCCCAATTCCATCAGCAATGGGACAACGCAACAACACGGCCTGCACGATCTACGGTGTCGACGTGGAAAACATAGGCGTGATCGACCCGACGCAAGTTCCTTCAAAAAGACGTCGAGCAAGGCAAACGCCGGTATTGCGCTCTATTCCCATTTCGGGACGACCGGGAAGGGCGTGTCTGGACGGCGCCCCGTCGTCAAGGGTTAGTTGAGGCTTTGCGAACGCTTCGGGTGCGGTCATGTCTGGACGGCGCCCCGTCGTCAAGGG
>NZ_JBKQOT010000868.1:0-4809 GCF_052145395.1 Roseiarcus sp. | reverse complement strand
GCTGCCGCCGCCGCCCTACGATCACTGGATTGCTTCGTCGCTTCGCTTCTCGCAATGACGATTCAGCGTGGTCGAAAACCGCTCTAAATGTGACAGCTACACCGAAGGCTTCAGCCATTTCGTCACCTCCATGACTGCTCCGGTTGCTTCCGGCTGGAGCGTTCGCCGGGTGGGGCTCGCACCCACTGGAAAGCGCCGCCTTCTCACGGCGCACACGTATTGCGGGCGTAGCGGGTCGCGGCCGCGGACGCCTCAAGTGGGCAAGTAAGCGGACCTTCAATGGCGATTGCCCTGAGCAATCGCCCGGGCATTCTTGACATCGAGTCGCCGGATCATCCAAAACGTGTCGTTGGCGAAGCCGTTGAAGACCTCGGGCGCAAGTGACCTGACGACCGGCGACCCGCTGCGACCTCGTGGCGAGCGTATGTCGGTCATCGATTCGGCGCAGGCGCGATGGTGCGCGACCCGCGCATGATGACGGAGGCGCGCGCCATCCAAGTCGACGTCGGCCGGCTGCTCGACTACGTGCGGCTTCGCGTCGAGCGCGCCGGGAAGCTCGCAGCGCATTTCCGTCAGGCGGAGGGCGACCTCGCGCCTCTCGGCGCAGCGGGCGCCCGCATCCAGTATCGCTATGCGCACATCGTGGTCACGGAACTCGACGAGGCCGAGCCCGGAGAGGCGCCCGACCTGCTGCGGCCGGCGCGGCGCGCCGCTCAGCAGAATCGGCAACCCCCCTCTGAGGCGAGCGGGACTTTTCCCTATGCGCGGGGCGGCGTTGCGAGTTCGCGGAAGGCCGCCCCATGAAGGCGCGCGACTCCGGCGCAGACGACCGCGCGCCCGCCGCCCGGGCTGATACGGGCGCCGCTAGCCTTCGACGCATAACCTCGAACATCGCCGCGCAGATGTTCTCCCTCGCGGCCTCCGCGATCGACCGCCTGGTTCTGGTCGGGATCCTGGTCCGAACGTGGGGACCGGACCTGTTCTCCGACTATGCCGTCATCCAGTCGATGTCCGCGATGCTCACCATCGTCGAGGCAGGACTCCAAATCTATTTCGTGAACGTCGAGAAGGCCGCCTTCGTCGCCGGCGACGTTCAAGGGTTCCGCCGCCTCGCCGCGATCCACCTCGCTCTGATTCTGGCGATCGTCGCGGCGACAGCGGCGGGTTTCGCGGTCTTCATCGTCTGCGGCGGATCGGCGCATCTGCTTCATCTGTCGAGCCTCGAAGCGAGCGCTGGCCGCGACGTTTTCGTCGTCTACGCGCTCGGCAGCCTGTTGACCGTGCTGCGCTCCACGACGACGACGATCTACACCGCCGCCGGCGACTTTGCCTTCGTCGTGGCCCTGACCGCGATTTTCCTTACCATCAACACGGTGGCGGCGATCATCGCGGTTTTGGCCGGCGCCGGGCCGTTGACGTTGGCGGCGATCTATCTCGTCGTCACGGGGATCGGCTCGGTCGCCTATTTCGCCTGGGACGCTCGCCGACGATATGCCGACTGGGTTGCCTCCCCAGCGACGCCGACGGGCGCCGAACTGAGGGCGCTCGGCGTCCACATTAAATGGTTTAGCCTGCAGACGATCGCGCCGACAATCTGGCTGCAGACGCCCATTCTCGTGTTTAACGCCTGGCGTGTCTCGGGCGAGGACATAGCGGCCTTTCTCGTGGTCCGCACCATGGTCAACCTGATCCGGCAGTCCTTCCAGTTCGCGGCGATCGGCGCCGGGCTCGAGATCGCGACGCTCTCTCATCGCGGCGATTTCGCAGGCGCTTGGCAGCAGTCCGCGGCGGTCGGGCGCTTGACGACGGCGCTCAGCGCGGTCTGCGTCGCCGGCATGCTGAGCTTCGGGGCCGCGATCACGCTGCACTGGACCGGGCGCGCGGACCTGTTTTCGCTCTCGATCGCCGCGTGGATGCTGGCGCCGCTGATGCTTGTCGCGCCGCTCCAGCAGCCGTTGGCCTTGCTCCAATATGCGAACCTGTCGACCGGCCCAGGGCTGCAAAAGCTGGCGCTGATCGGCCTGACGCCCCTGTGCTGCACGCTCGGCGCGCTGACCTACGGGACGCTCGGCGCCATTATCGGCCTCGCCGTCGCGGAGATCGCGGCGTCGTGGGCGCTGCTGCCTCTGTTCGCCAGGGCGTTCACCGGTTTCCAACAATATTGCCTCGACATGCTTGGCTCCGCGACGGCGACGCTCGCCCTGTGCGGAATTGTCGGCCTCGGCCTGACGACGGTTTTCCCGTCGGTCTCGCTTGCGGCGATGGTCGGTAAGATCGGCGTCTGGGCGCTGACGGCGGCCGGGCCGACGATCTTTGTCGCGTTGCCGGGGAAGCTGCGCGCCGCGCTGGCGGGCCGCGTCCTTCGGCTCGCAGGCGTCCGCTCCGGTCCGTGAAACGAAGCTCGGCAAGCGACTTTTCGTATCCTCGATAAGTCAGGATATACAGGCGCGGCCCGCGCGGACGGGCGACGCCCGCGGACCGACCCTTCGCGAGTTTGAAGCGGGACACCCGTATGCTCTATTGGATATCGAAGGCCGTCTGGCGTCTCGCAGAACCCGACAACCTGCTCCTGCTCATCGCGCTGCTCGGATTGGCGACCGTATTGGCGGGGCGACGGCGTGTTGGCTTCGGCGTGCTGACAGTCGCGCTCGTCGCGATGCTCTGCGTGGCGACGCTTCCAATCGGCACGACCATGCTCGGCAGTCTTGAGGCGCATTTTCCGGAGCCGCAGATCGAAGGTCCGATCGACGGCGTCATCGTGCTCGGCGGCGCTTTGAACCCAGAGGCCTATTTTACCCACCCCGGCTCAGGCCTCAACAGTGCTGCAACGCGGATCATCGAGGCGGCGCGTTTGGCGAGAGCTTATCCGACGGCCCGCATCGTCTATTCCGGTGGGCCGCGACCGAGCGAAGCGCCCAACGTCAATGAGGGCGAGGCCGCGCGCGATCTCCTCGTCGCACTCGGAGTCGATCCCGCGCGCGTCACCCTCGATCTCGAATCCCGCAACACCTATGAAAATGCAGTGGAGGCCGCACGATTGATCGAGCCGCGCCCAGGCGCGCGGTGGCTCCTCGTCACCTCGGCTTTTCACATGCCACGCGCCATCGCCTGCTTCCGCGCGGTCGGCTTTCCCGTCACCGCGTTTCCCGTCGACTTCAAATATCTTCAGCGGGAAAAGATCGGCTTCGACTTCGCCTCCGGCCTCGCCGATCTCGATCTCGCAGCGCACGAATGGGTCGGGCTCGTCGCTTATCGGATGCTCGGCCGGACCCTTGAATTGACGCCCGACCCATAGAATCTCCGATGAGGCTCAGGAGGCGAGGAAATCCGCCGTCGCGGCCTGGAGCCGCGCGTCGAAACGTGAAAAGCAATATTCGTCTCTCCAGCGGTGGACGCCTTGCGCGCCGAGGCGCGCGCAGAGATCTCGGTCCCGCAACAAGCCGACGAGCGTATCGACCAGGGCGTCCGGGCGATCGCGCGGGACGTTGAAACCCGTCACGCCGTCGAGATTGACTTCCTGTCCCGCATCCTCTGTCGAGGCCACGACCGGGACGCCGTGGCGCATCGCCTCGACATAGACGAGGCCAAATCCCTCCTTGCGGCTTGGCATCGCCATAACCGTCGCCTCGCGCCAGAGCGCTTCGATTTCGCCGCCGGGCACGAAGCCGCTGAATGCGATCGAGGCGATCGCGGACGAACCAGCGGCGAGCGCTCGCGCGCTCTCGAGCCCGCCGCCGCCCCCGGCGATGAGCAGGCGCGCGTCGGGTACCGCGTCGACCACCCGCGGCCAGACAGCGATCAAGAGATCATGTCCCTTGGGCAAGCCCGGATCGACCCGGCCTAAGACGAGAACCGTCGGACGGCCTTGTGAGGGGCCGACCAGGGCGGGCGTCTCGTTGCTCGCGGTGCCCAAGGGGCAGATGCGCACGCCCGCGGCGACTCGAAGCGCTCGCGACGCGCGCTCGCGGGTATATTCGCTGTTGACGAGAACGAGATCGGCGCGACGCAAAGCACGAAGTCGCGAGGACCTCGGCTCGTCCCAGACCTCGATGCCGTGCGCCCAGATCGCGTTCGGGCGGGGGCGACCCAGGGAAAAGCGCCCTGCGCGCGCACTGCCGGCAAAGTCGTAGACGACGTGGCTCGCATGGCGCGCCGCCAAAGCGGCGCGGGCGACGAAAGCAAAGCGACCGCCGCCGAAAGCTTCGACTGGAACCCCGTCGTAGACGAAACTTTCGCGATCGAGGCAGGCGATTGCGCGCGTCGCATGCCGACGCCCGAGCGATTTGGCAGTCAGCCGCGCGACCTCTGCGATGCCGCCCGCGCCTTCGCTCATGTGTTGCGCGCATATCAAAATCGAGTGTTCGCGGGCGCTCATGATGGGCGCATCGACCTTGCCGACAACCCTCGGCCCGGGGTCGCCGACCTGCTTCGCACGACGCCCCGCGACGCCAGATTAGCCCAGCCCGGCGAACTCCCGGCGCCCGGCCGAACGCTCGCCGCGTCGGATGCAAATAGGCCGTCCGTCACATGCCCAGTCCTTGAAAGCAAAGGTGACTTCCTATCACGATCCTATGAAGATAGAATCATTGACAATCAAAATTCGCGCGCATAGCGGATGAAGCCACAAGGATGCTTCGGGGCAGGTCATTGGGGGGCGGGCGCAGCGGCGGCGCGCCGCCGCTTTCCAGGGTTAGCTGCGGCGTCTCACCTTTAAGGCGCCTCCGGGCCGACTCGAGTTCACGACTGTCATGAAAAACCTGTCCGACCTGAAACTCGCGGTGATCGGCCTCGGATATGTCGGCCTGCCGC
>NZ_JBKQOT010000867.1:0-11433 GCF_052145395.1 Roseiarcus sp. | reverse complement strand
CGAACAGCACGTACCGACCGGCTGGCGGCGCTACCTGTTTTCAACCAACCACAAGGACATCGGCACGATGTACCTCGTGTTCGCTGTCTGCGGCGGCGTGCTCGGGACGCTGCTTTCGATCGCGATTCGCGCCGAGCTGATGACGCCGGGCATCCAGGTCTTTCCTGCCATTTCCGCAATTCTGACCGGAGACGGGTCGATCGACGCGGCGAAGAATATGTACAACGTGTTCTTCACCAGCCACGCCGTCATCATGATCTTCTTCATGGTGATGCCCGCGATGATGGGCGGCTTCGGCAATTGGTTCGTGCCGCTCATGATCGGCGCGCCCGACATGGCCTTTCCGCGCCTGAACAACATGTCGTTCTGGATGCTGGTCGCCTCGTTCTGCCTCCTCTTCAGCTCCTTGTGGGTCGAGGGGTCGCCGGGGTTCCACGGATTCGGCGGCGGCTGGGTCCTTTATCCGCCGATGTCGTCCAATGTCGGCGCGCCGGGCCCGGCGATGGATTTCGTCATCCTCTCGATGCATCTGGCCGGCGTGTCGTCGATCCTCGGGTCGATCAATTTTATCGCGACCATCTTCAACATGCGGGCGCCCGGCATGACGATGATGCGCATGCCGCTGTTTCCGTGGTCGGTTCTGGTGACCGCGTTCCTGTTGCTGCTGTCCCTGCCGGTGCTCGCCGGCGCGCTGACCATGCTGCTGACCGACCGCAACTTCCACACGACCTTCTTCGATCCGGCCGGCGGCGGCGATCCGATCCTCTATCAGCACCTGTTCTGGTTCTTCGGCCACCCCGAGGTCTATATCCTGATCATCCCGGGCTTTGGGATTATCAGCCAGGTGGTCGCCACCTTCGCCAAGAAGCCGGTGTTCGGCTACGCCGGCATGGTCTACGCGATGTGCGCGATCGGCATTCTCGGCTTCGTCGTGTGGGCCCACCACATGTTCACCACCGGACTGTCGCTCGGAGCGCAGCGCTATTTCGTGTTCGCGACCATGGTGATTGCGGTTCCGACGGGGGTGAAGATCTTCTCGTGGATCGCGACGATGTGGGGCGGATCGCTGTCGCTCAGGCCGCCGATGCTGTGGGCGATCGGCTTCATCTTCGTCTTCACCGTCGGTGGCGTCACCGGCGTGGTGCTCGCCAACGCCTCGGTCGATCGCTACCTGCACGATACCTATTACGTCGTCGCCCACTTCCATTACACGATGTCGCTGGGCGCGGTGTTCTCGATCTTCGCGGGGTTCTACTACTGGTTCCCGAAGATGACCGGCTACATGTACGACGAGCGGCTGGCGAAGTGGCATTTCTGGCTGATGTTTGTCGGCATCAACGTCACCTTCTTCCCCCAGCACTTCCTTGGCTTCGCCGGGATGCCGCGGCGCCTCGTCGACTACACCGACGCCTACGCGACCTGGAATTACGTCTCGTCGATCGGCGCGTACATTTCCGGCGTGGCGACCCTGGTGTTCCTGTACCTCGTCTACGAAGCCTTCGCCGCCAAGCGCGCGGCGGGCGCCAATCCCTGGGGGCCGGGCGCGACGACGCTGGAATGGACGCTGCCCTCGCCGCCCCCGTTCCACACTTTTGAGACGCCGCCCCACATTCCGGGCTACGAGGATCTCGTCGAACCAGCCCTCGTCGGCCGGGGCGGGCATTCGTGAGCGACCTGCGCGCTCCCGAGACGAAGGCCCCCGCGCGCGCCCGCTCGCCGGGCGGGAACGTCCGTTACGCGATCGGCGCCGCGTCGATCGCCGTCGGCATGCTCGGCCTGAGTTATGCGGCTGTTCCGTTCTACACCTTGTTCTGCCGGGCGACCGGGTATGAAGGCACGCCGCAGAGGGTAGCTGGCGACGACGCCCGCACCGGACATCGCATGCTTCGCATCGCTTTCGACGCCAATGTCGCGCCGGGCCTGCCGTGGCGTTTCGAGCCCGAAACCGATGCGATCCATCTGCGGACCGGAAAGGCCGCAACCGTGTTCTTTCGCGCCGAGAATCGCAGCGACAGGGCAATTGCCGCGACCGCCGTCTTCAATGTCACGCCCGAAGTTGCGGGCGGCTGGTTCGACAAGGTGCAATGCTTTTGCTTCAGCGAGCAGAGGCTCGGGCCGCACGAGACGGCCGAATGGCCGGTCGTATTCTTCCTCGACCCGAAGCTCGAGACGGACCCGTCGATGGCGCAGGTCGAGTCGATCACGCTGTCTTACACTTTGTTCGCCGCACCGGCCGAGCGGGCGTCCGCCGGGTCGGACAGGCGCGCCGGCCCGGCCGGGTGACATCAGGAGAAACGGATGACTGACGCGCCAATTGCCGCTCACGCCACGATTGAGGACGCCGCGCCGATTGCCGAACGGCCAGGTTTCCACCTTGTCGATCCCAGCCCGTGGCCGATCGTCGGGTCGATTTGCGCGTTGCTCACGGCGGTTGGGCTCATCCTGACGATGAAGGACCTGACTTTCCTCGGCGGGAAGACCGGCCCGCTCGTGCTGGCCGTCGGAATCGCGGGCATTCTTTTCACGATGGCCGGCTGGTGGCGCGACGTTATTTTCGAGGCGCAGACCGGGCACCATAACGCGCTTGTCCGTCACGGCCTCACCATCGGCATGATCCTGTTCATCGCCTCCGAGGTGATGTTCTTCGTCGCCTGGTTCTGGGCGTTTTTCGCATCGTCACTGGGCGCGAGCGACGCGCAGGTTTACGGCCGCCTCGACTTCACCGGCGGCCTTTGGCCGCCGAAGGGAACCGAAGTCATCGATCCCCTCAGGCTTCCGCTGATGAACACCTTCGTGCTGGTGGCGTCGAGCTTCGCCGTGAACGTTGCACACGACGAGTTTCGCGAGGGCAACCGGGAAGGTTTCAAGGGCTTCCTGATGGTCGCGATTGCGCTTGGAGTCCTGTTCGTCGGCGGTCAAGCCTACGAATACATCCACGCGCCGTTCGCCTTCAGGAACTCGATCTACGGCGCGACCTTCTTCATGGCGACCGGGTTCCACGGCGCCCACGTGATCATCGGGGTGATTTTCCTCACCGTCTGCCTCATGCGCGCTTTCGCCGGACAGTTCACCCCGAGGCACCATCTCGGTTTCCAGTTCGCCGCGTGGTACTGGCACTTCGTCGACGTGGTGTGGCTTTTTCTCTTCAGCTGCATCTACCTGTGGGGCTCCTGGGGCGCGACCATCGAAGCCGCCACCGGCTGACGGGCGGCCTTGCTCCGCGCGGCGGGCCCCCGAATGACTCCTGCGGACCGGGGAGAGGCGCGATGACCGAATCGACCGCGAGGGCGGAGCCGCTGAAGGCCGTGCGGGTCGGCATGACTGGCAGCCTGCAGGAGACCGTGACGTTCGAGCTTACGGTCGGCGGACACGTCGCCGGCATGCCCCCCGTATACGGCACGCCGATGATGATTATGGCGATGGAGAAGGCCTCGGGACTCGCCATCGCAGGCTGCTTGCCGCCGGGCTGGGTGACGGTGGGCGCCGAGGTTGACATCCGCCACCTCGCGCCGACCCTGCTCGGGCGCACGGTGATCGCGACGGCGACGGTTCTGGAGGTCGAGGGACGCAGCGTGCTGTTCGCCGTCGAGGCCCGCGACGGCGAGCGCAAGATCGGCGAGGGTCGACACCGCCGCGGGGCCGTCAACCTCGAGCGCTTCGCCAAGCGTTACGGATTTTGACGCCTCACAACAGTCGCGACGGATCGGTTTCGGGCGGGATCGTCCGGACGACCTCGGTCGGTTGCATGCCGGCCTCGTCCAGCGCTATGTGGGCGTCCTGGACGATGGCGCGCTGAACGGCGCCGACGCGGTCGGGCGCGGCCCAGAGCCGGCAAGTGGCCAGCGGCGCGCCGGCGTTGAGATTGGCAAGGAACACCTCCGGAGGCGGCGCCTTGAGCACGCCCGGCTGGCGGGCGATTGCGTCCGAGAGCACGGCGCACGCGCGGGAGAGATCGGCGCCCGGGGCGAAGCCGACGTTGAAGCTGACGAGCCGCCCGGCGTTGCGCGAATGGTTGCGCAAGGGGACGGCCCAGATCGTCGAATTGGGCGCGAACAGGAACAGGCCGTCGTAGGTCTCGATCTGGCAGGCGAAAAGGCCGATTTCCCGAACCTTGCCGGCGAACGGCGTCGCGCTGACGATCTCGATGTAGTCGCCGACCTGGAAGGGCCTCAGCCACAGGAGCATGATGCCCGCCGCGATGTTGGCGAGCGTGCCTTGCAGCGCTAGCCCGATGGCGAGGCCGGCGGCGCCGAGCGCCGCCAGCAGCGACGCGGTCTGCACGCCGATCTGGCTCAGCGCCGCCACGATGGCGATGACGAGAACCCCGTACCGCGCCGCGGCGACGAGCGCGGGCCGCGCCGTCGGGTCGACCGAACCCGTGCGCGCCAGGGCGACGCTCACCGCGTCGGCGACCCATCTTGCGATGATTGCGCCCGCCCCGAGCACGAGGAGCGCCAGAATGAGCCTCGGAACCAACACCTCGGCCGCGGCCCATCCGAATTCGTACAGCCGGTCGAACGCGTTCGGAACGGAGGTCATGACGTCTTGTCCCATGATGGCCGGTCGGCGCCAATACGCACGCGACCGTCGCCCCCCGATCTGCTATCAAAACGCGCTGTGCAAGGCACAAGGAGGGGAGTGGCATGCTGGAACGGATGCAGGAAACGCCGCAGCACGCGCTTGCGCTGAAGGCGAGCGGCACGGTGATGGCGCGCGACGTCGAGGCGGCGATCGAGGCGGCGCTGGGATCGACGACCGCGGCGACGGGCCTTGTCGTCGTGGTCGACCGCGACTTTGACGGCTATTTCGCTGAACTGTCGCGCGGGCTGGCGACTGTCGCGCTGGCGCACAAGAACATGGTCCGGATCGCGGTCGTTACCGAGGCCGACCGGATGGACGAGGCGAAGCTCTGCGGATGGAGCGCCTCGCCGGTTCCGATTCGGCTGTTCGCGGCGAACGAGCGCCGCGCCGCCTATGACTGGGCGGACGGCGTGCGCCGCGGCGAGTAGCCCCCGGCAAGGGCCGAGGGCTCTCGCGAGGGCCGCGAGGTCGTCCGCTGTCGAGGGGAGTCAGGACCGCGTGACCGCCCGGCCGCCCGGGACGTTCTCCGAAACGCGCTGGGCGAGATCGGCGAAATCGCGACAGAGCTGTTCGAGCCCGAACCCGAGCGCGAATAGCCGCTCGACGTCGGGGGCTGCGAGGTCGCGCTCCAGGCCGTCGTTGCGGATCGAGGCGATCTCGATCTGGTATGCGCTTCGGGCGGCTTCCGTCGGGGCGATCGGGGGCGGCGCGCCGCGGTCTGCGAGCGCAGCGGCTGCGCCGCGCAGAAACGCCGCCGCATGGTCCGAAAACTGCTTCAGCGAGGGATCGAGCCGCCGCCCCACCGCATCGGGAACAGGCTCGACCGTCGCGCGGCTGAGAATGACCAAATCGTGCCGGATCCGAAGAAGGGTGCGCGCAAGCGGCGCCGGATCGGGGTCGTGCACGATCGAGACGATGCGCTCGCGTTTGGCTTCCTCTGCGAGTCCCTGGAATTTTGTGACCGCATCGCCCAAGCGATTCTGCGCAAGCGCGATGTGCACGGCGTCGACGTCTCGCGAGACCCCGGCCAGGAACTTCGGCAGCAGGTCGGCCATCTGGTTCAAAATCCGGCACGCAGCGTCGCGGCCCAGCCCGTGAGCGCGTTCGGGAAAAACCAGCAGCGAAACGACGACGGCGACCGCGCCGCCGATCGCGACTTCAAGAACGCGCGTAATCGCCGAAGCGATCGGGCTTTCCCCGAGTTCACCCCCAATCAGGAGCACGAGGACCGCGGAGAACGGCGCAACGCGGAAGGCCGGATTGATCGCCGCTGCCACCGCCATCGGCGCCACCGCCACAGCGAGCGCGACGGCCTGGGAGACAGGACCGGTATGGGGAATGGCGAGGCCGACCGCCGCTGCGTAGACCGCGCCCCCGAGCGTTCCGATGTTGTATTCGATTGTGGCGCGCAGCGATCCGCCGACGCTCACCTGGCTGACAACGATCGCCGTGAGCACCGCCCAAAGGCCGTGCAACGGAAAGTTCAAACTTCTGACGATGGCGAAAGCGGCGAGACCCGCCACGGTCACCCGCAGGCAATAGCGCAGATAGGGCGCATAGGCGCGGACCGTTTCGCGGAAAACCGAGAACGCGCCCATGCCGCAGTCCTTCCGCCGGCCCCCCCTGCGTTGCGCCTACAGGCCGCCCGGACGTCCGTCAATCACGCGCAAGGATGGTCAGGGCTTCAGCCGCCAGCCGGAGCGAAAGATCCAGGTGAGGACCGCGAGGCAGACGACGATGAACGCGGCGGTGAAGCCGAGGCTCGCCGCGACGCTGACATCGCCCTGGCCGTAAAAACTCCAGCGGAAGCCGCTGACGAGATAGACGACCGGATTGAACAGGCTGACCGCGCGCCAGATCGGCGGCAGCATGTCGATTGAATAGAACGCGCCGCCGAGGAAGGTCAGCGGCGTCACAATGAGGGCCGGGATGATGGCGAGCTGCTCGAAGTTCTTCGCCCAGATTCCAATGATGAAGCCGAACAGGCTGAAGGCGACCGAGGTCAGGATCAGGAAGGCGATCATCCACAGGGGATGGTCGATCCGCACGTCTACGAACAGCGTCGCGGTCATGAGGATGATCAGGCCGATGACGACCGACTTCGTGGCCGCCGCTCCGACATAGGCCGCAACCACCTCGAGAGACGACAGCGGCGCCGACAGGATGTCGAAGATCGTGCCGGTGAACTTGGGAAAGTAGACGCCAATCGACGCGTTCGAGATGCTCTGGGTCAGCAGCGACAGCATGATCAGTCCCGGAACGATGAAGGCGCCGTAGCCGACGCCGCCGACTTCGTGGATGCGCGACCCGATCGCGCCTCCGAACACCACGAAATAAAGCGCGGTCGTGATGACCGGCGTCGCGACGCTCTGCCAGACGGTGCGGACGGTGCGCGAGAGCTCATAGCGGTAAATCGCCCAGACGCCGCGGGGATTGAGCCCGCTCATGCCGCGCGCCCGACGAGGTCGACGAAGATGTCCTCGAGGCTGCTTGCCGTCGTTTCGAGATCCATGAAATCGACGCCGGCTTCGGCGAGCCGTCGGAGCAATGTCGGCACGCCGGTGTCGTCGGCCGAGGCGTTGAAAACGTACGTGAGCCGCTTTCCTTGGTCTTCGAGCGCGATCGGCCAACCGGCGAGCGCCGCGGGCAGGGCGGGCAGGGGACGGTGCAGCACCAGGGTGAGGCGCCGCTTGCCGAGTTTGCGCATCAGCGCCGCCTTGTCCTCGACCAGCAGAATGCGGCCTTTGTCGATCACGCCGACGCGGTCGGCCATCTCCTCAGCCTCCTCGATATAGTGCGTCGTCAGGATCACCGTGACGCCGTCGTCGCGCAACCGGCGCACCAGAGCCCACATGTCGCGGCGCAGGTTGACGTCGACGCCGGCGGTTGGCTCGTCGAGAAACAGAACGTCGGGCTCGTGGCTCAGCGCCTTGGCGATCATCACCCGGCGCTTCATGCCGCCCGAGAGTTCGACGATGCGCGCGTCACGCTTCTCCCACAGCGAAAGGTCGCGCAACAGGCGCTCGACATAGGCCGGATCGGGGGGTCGTCCGAACAGCCGCCGGCTGTGCGACACCGTCGCGCGGACGGTCGAGAAAATGTCGAGCGCGAGCTCCTGCGGCACGAGGCCGATCCGCGACCGGGCGGCGCGATAGTCGCGAAGGACGTCGAAGCCGTCGACGCGGACCGAGCCCGAAGTCATCGTGACTGTGCCGCAGATCACCCCGATCAGGGTCGTCTTGCCGGCGCCGTTGGGACCGAGCAGGGCGAAGATCTCGCCCTTGTCGATGACGAGGTCGACCGCGTCGAGGGCGAGAAACCCGTTGGCGTAGCGCTTGGTGACGGCGGCGCAGGTTATGATGGAGGGCATGCGAGGGATGTTCCGGGCGGCGCGGGCGCGCCCGCCGTCGGTGGCGAGGCCCGCGTCTATTTAGGCGGCCGAGGGGCGGACGTCGACTCGCCGCCCTGGTGACGCGCTCGACAGCCCGATGCCGGAAGGGCGCCGGCCTTTGGCCCGCGTCAGCTGCGACCAGCGATCGCGGCTACAGGGCCCGCGGTTCAGAAGCCCATCGGCACGAAGAAGCAATAGACCGTCGACTGCCCGCCCGAGCCGTCGTCGCGATAGAAGATCCAGTAGTCGCCATCCTGGCTCGGCAGCGCGGCCCGGGCGGGAATGCGGTAGCGATAGCCGTCGACCGTGTAGTAGTCGTCCGAAACCCGGTGAACCTGTTCGGGACGAAGGTGGTGGGCGTCGTCCGGCCCGCAGCATGCGGATTTCACCCAACCGGGCACGATCACCCCGTTGGCCCAGACGTCGTGAGCCGCGGCGGGGCGGACCGCCAATCCCCCAAGCAGTGCAAGCGTAACGAAGGCAAGTCTCATGTCCGCTCCGGTTCATCACGAATCGGCCGTCCTCGCTTGCCCCTCGAGGACGTGGACCGGTTTGGTAAATCGGCATCGGGGCGAAACGGTGGAACCGATTCGGCGCTGTGGGGGCCGTGACGGCGGTGTCCCCCGCTCGAAAGAGCCGTCCGGGCGCCCTTGCTGCGACTCAGGGCGCGCGCTAACCGAAGACTATGGCCAAAGCCGCCCCTCCGCCTCCGCCGCCGCCTTCGGCGCCGATCGACGTCAACCTGCGCGACGCGCTGGAAGAGCGCTATCTCGCCTACGCGCTCTCGACCATCATGGGCCGGGCGCTGCCCGACGCCCGCGACGGCCTGAAGCCGGTGCATCGCCGAATCCTCTACGGCATGCACATTCTAAGGCTCGACCCCGGCTCGGCGTTCAAGAAATGCGCGAAAATCGTCGGTGACGTGATGGGCTCGTTCCATCCGCACGGCGACCAGGCGATCTACGAGGCGCTGGTCCGGCTCGCCCAGGATTTCTCCTCGCGCTATCCGCTGATCGAGGGGCAGGGGAATTTCGGCAACATCGACGGCGACAACGCCGCTGCCTACCGCTACACCGAGGCGCGCATGACCGACGTCGCGCGCCTCCTGATGGAGGGCGTCGAGGAGGACTCGGTCGACTGGCGCGACAATTATTCGGGCGACACGAAAGAGCCGATCGTGATGCCCTCGGCCGTCCCGAACCTGCTCGCCAACGGCGCGCAGGGGATCGCGGTCGGCATGGCGACCTCGATCCCGCCGCACAACATCGCCGAGCTCTGCGACGCCGCGCTCTATCTCATCGCCCATCCGGGCGCCGAGACAGAGGCGCTGACCCAGTTCGTGCTCGGGCCGGACTTTCCGACCGGCGGAATCGTCATCGACGACAAGGCTTCGATCGTCGAGACCTACAGGACCGGACGCGGCGGCTTCCGCCTGCGCGCCCGCTGGGAGAAGGAGGACCTGGGTCGCGGCGGCTGGGCCGTCGTCGTCACCGAGATCCCCTACGGCGTGCAGAAGTCGCGGCTGATCGAGCAGATCGCCAACCTCCTCAACGAGAAGAAGCTGCCGCTGCTCGCCGACGTGCGCGACGAATCGACGGAGGACGTGCGCGTCGTGCTCGAGCCTCGAAGCCGCACGGTCGAGCCGGAGACGCTGATGGAGTCGCTCTTCCGCCTGACCGAGCTCGAGACGCGCGTGCCGGTCAACATGAACGTGCTGGTCGACGGGGTGACGCCGAGGGTCGTCTCGCTGGGCGAGGCGCTGCAGCAATGGCTCGACCATCGCCGGGACGTCCTCGTCCGCCGTTCCAGGCACCGCCTGGCGGCGATCGAGAAGCGGCTCGAGCTCCTGGCCGGCATGATCGTGGTCTTCCTCAACCTCGACGAGGTGATCCGGATCGTTCGCGAGGAGGACGACCCGAAGGAGGCGCTGAAAGCCCGCTTCGGCCTCAGTGAGAACCAGGTCGTCTACGTCCTCGACACGCGTCTCAGATCCTTACGCCGGCTCGAGGAAATGCAGCTCCGCAAAGAGCAGACGGACCTCGTCGCGGAGAAGGCGTCGATCGAATCGCTGCTCGCAAGCGACCGCAAGCAGTGGCAGATGATCGCGGTCGAGATCCGCGACCTGAAGAAGAAGTTCGGGCCGGACACCAAGCTCGGCAAGCGCCGCACCCATTTCGCCGCCGCGCCCGAGGTCATCGTCTCGGAGCTCGCCGAGGCGCTGGTCGAGCGCGAGCCGCTGACCGTGGTCGTGTCGGAGAAGGGCTGGATCCGTGCGCTCAAAGGGCAGGTCGCCGACCTCTCCTCTCTGTCGTTTAAGGGCGACGACGGCCTGAAAACCTCGTTCTTCGCCGAGACGACCTCGAAGATTCTGGTGCTGGCGAGCGACGGCAAGGTTTTTACCCTCGACGCTGCGAAGCTGCCGGGCGGACGCGGGCAGGGCGAGCCGATCCGGCTCATGGCCGACCTCGACGAGAGCGCCGCGATCGTCGCCGTCTGGGCTTATGCGGCCGGGGCGAAGCGGCTGATCGTCGCATCCGACGCCAACGGGTTCGTCGTCGCCGAGGACGAGCTTCTGTCATCGACCCGCAAGGGACGCGCGGTGCTCAACGTCGGCGACAAGGCGCAGGCCGCGCTGATCGTCCCGGCGGCCGGCGACCATGTCGCGGTCATCGGGCAGAACCGCAAGCTGCTGGTGTTCCCGATCGCGCAGCTTTCCGAGATGGCGCGCGGCAAGGGCACGCGGCTCCAGCGCTACAAGGACGGCGACATTTCCGACGCAAAAGTCTTCGCCATCGCCGACGGCTTGACTTGGCGCGATTCCGCCGGCCGCGCGTTCACCGTCGCCATGCCCGAGCTCAAGGAGTGGATTGGCAACCGCGCCGAATCCGGCCGCCTGCCGCCCAAGGGCTTTCCCAAGAGTAATAAGTTCGATGGGTAGGGGGCCTGCCGCCGCGCGGGGGAAAAACCTATCCGTCATGGCCGGGCTTGACCCGGCCATCCACGTGGCGCCGGCGCCGTTCGCGGCACTACTTCAAATTACGCAACTCTATCAGCGGCCTATCTGGAAGAGTCGGTGTTCGCGTGGATGGCCGGGACAAGCCCGGCCATGACGCGCCGTTTTCGAAGCCAGAGGCCACGTCAGCCGCCGCCGAACAGGCGGCTGAGAAAGCCCTTCTTCGGCGGCTCGGAGGGACCAGTCCGCCCAAGCTGCGCCAGAAGCGCGGCGAGGTTCTCGCGCGCGGTCACGGTGTTCGGGTGATCCGCCCCGAGACTTTTTTCGAAGATCGCCAGCGCGCGGCGATAGAGCAGCTCGGCCTCGTTTGGGCGGTTCGTGGAGTGCAGAAGGAGCGCGAGATTGTTGAGGTCCCTCGCCACGTCGGGATGGTCCGGCCCGTAGCTCGCCTCGTCGATCTTGAGCGCGCGGCGGTAGAGCGGCTCGGCCTCGCCGGGGCGGTTCGTGG
>NZ_JBKQOT010000866.1:0-6987 GCF_052145395.1 Roseiarcus sp. | reverse complement strand
GGCGGCGCCATCGTCAGGCCTGGGCGCAGGGCTTGGCGGTCGGCAAGGCCAAGGATAAAGCGTTTGCCGAAAAGTTGCTGGCGGCAAACTCCGGGCGCGATCAAGCGGCGCGCATCCAGAACCTGCTCGACGCGTTTTTCACCAAGGAGGGTGAGGGCGATCCGCGCGGAGGCGAAAAAGGTCATCTCACCAGCGCCGAGACGCGCGAAAGGCAGCCCGGACTCGAAGCGGACCTGCAACGCGAGCTTACCCGCCTCCTTGCGCTGCGCGAACGGTGGCGCGCTGCGCAGACAATCGAACGCAGCGCCGCCCTCTTCACGGTCGCCAAGGCCATTTTGAAAACCTTCGCCGCAGCCAAGGCCGAGCGCGGCGCGCTCGACTTCGCCGACCAGATCGCCTGCGCGCTGGCGTTGGTGACCCGCTCAAGCGCCGCCTGGGTGATGCACAAGCTCGACTACGGTCTCGACCACCTCCTGATCGACGAAGCGCAGGACAATTCCGCCGACCAGTGGCGCATCGTCGAGGCGCTGACCGACGAGTTTTTCGCCGGCGAGAGCGCGCGCAAAGGCGCATGCACCGTGTTCGCGGTCGGCGACGAGAAGCAGTCGATCTTCTCCTTCCAGGGCGCCGAGCCGGAAAGATTCGCCGCGATGCGGCGCTATTTCGAGCGGAGGCATCGCGAGGCGAAAAAGTCGTTCGAGAGCGTCCCGCTCAATTATTCGTTTCGCTCGGCGCCAGCGCTCCTCACGGTGGTCAACAAGGTCTTCCAGTCTGAGAGCGCGTGGCGTGGGGTTTCGGCCGAGGGCGAGCCGCCCCCCGTGCACTTGCCGATTCAAACGCGCCTGCAAGGCGTCGTCGAGATCTGGCCGACGGTTCCGGCCGAGAAAGGATCCGACCCGGACGACTGGCGCATGCCGCTGGACGAGCCTGCGGCCCACGAACCCGCAGTGATCCTTGCCCGCCGCATCGCTGACCAGATTGCCCTCTGGATCGCGCCCGGTTCGCGCGAGCGGGTGGTCGACGCGGCGACAGGCGCGCCGCGCCCCATCCGCCCGGGCGACGTGATGATCCTGGTCAGGCGGCGCAACATGTTCTTCGAGGCGATGATCCGGGCGCTCAAGGACCGCGGCGTCAAGGTCGCCGGCGCTGACCGGCTGAAGCTGCGCGACCATATCGCGGTCATGGACCTGATCGCGGCCGGGCGCGCGGCGCTGACGCCGGACGACGACCTCAGCCTCGCATGCGCGCTGAAGTCGCCGCTCGTCGGGGTCGACGACGACGCGCTCTATGCTCTGGCGGCCGACCGGACGGGGTCACTGGCGTCGGCGCTCACGGCCGCGAACGACCCGCAGGCGCAGGCGGCCGAACGCCGAATCGCGGCTTGGCGCGCTCGGGCCAGAAACCTTGGGCCCTACGCCTTCTATGCTCGCCTCATCGGCGAGGACGGCGGCCGCAAGGCGCTCGTGGCGCGGCTCGGCGACGATGTGCGCGACCCGATCGACGAGTTCCTCGCGCTGGCGCTTGCGCACGAGCAAGGCGAGGCGCCGTCGCTGACCCGCTTTCTCGCCGAGGTCGAGGCGGATGAAGCGGAGATCAAGCGCGACCTCGAGGCCGAGAGCGACGGCGTTCGGGTGTTGACGGTCCATGCCAGCAAGGGCCTCGAGGCCCCGATCGTTTTCCTGCCCGACACCACGGGTGCCCCCAGCGCCCGGCACGATCCGAAGCTGATGCGCCTTGCCCCCGACGGCCCAAGCGCCCCGCAGCTGTTCGCCTGGAGCCGGAAAACGGCGGAAGATTGCCAAGAGGTCGCCGCCGCGCGCGAGGCGCGGCGGGCGGCCGAAGCGGGCGAGCACCGGCGGCTCCTTTATGTCGCGATGACCCGCGCCGCCGAACGACTGATCGTCGCCGGCTACGAAACCCTGCGCCGCCGCCCGGCGGACTGCTGGTATGACCTCGTTTCGGACGGCCTGGGCGACGCCGCGACGGAGGCGCCGGCGTTCTGGGGCGCCGGCGCGGTCGTGCGGCGCTACGGCCAGGGACTTTCGGCCGACGGCGCCGGCGAAGAGACCGCGGCGCCGCCATCCGACGGGGCGCCAGGCTGGCTGTTGCAGCGAGCGGCGCCTGAAGCGGCTGAGGCGCGGGTGCGGCCCTCAGAACCCGCCGGCCTACGCGCCGGAGACGCCGGCCCCTTGGTCGAAGGCCGGCTTGCCCATGCGCTGCTGCAGCTCCTGCCCGGGGTCGAGTCGGTCCGCCGCGCCGAGGCGGCGCGGGCCTATCTCGAAGCGCGCGGGCTTGCGCTTGAGGTGACCGTTCGGGCCGATCTCGCCGCTCAGGCCGTCGCCGTAGTGGAGGCGTCCGAACTCGCCCCCTTATTCGGTCCGGGCTCGCGTGGGGAAGTCGCTGTCGCGGGTGCCCTCAAGCGTCCGGGGCAGCCCGATCTTCCCTTCGCCGGCCGTCTCGACCGGCTCGCCGTGACGGACGAGGCGATCCACATCGTCGACTTCAAGCTCGGGGCGGCGCCGAGCCATCCCTCGGAGGCGCATGTCGCCCAGCTCGCGCTGTATCGCGCCGCCCTTCAGCCCCTCTATCCGTCGCTCCCGGTGCGCGCGGCGCTGGTGTATCTCGACGGACCGGCGATTCGACCATTGTCGGAGAGTGCGTTAGATACCGTGCTGCACGCTCTGGTAACCCTTCGAAAACCATGATGCGTCGAAACGCGCTTTCGGCGCCACAGTCAAGCGACGAAAGGATCGCCATGATGAAGTCGCATTTCGAACGCAGGTTCCGCGCCCTATGACGAGTGGAACGTCAAGGCGGGCGCCCGAAGCATGAGGGCTGGGGCTTGAAACGCACGAGGCTGAAAAAGCCGCGGCGCGCAGCGGTGTGCGCTTATGCGCTGCTGACCGTTCTGACCGCTGCTGGCGTCTTTGACGCCGCGGCGTCGTCCGCAGAGGGCGCGACCGGCGGCGTGGTCCGCTACGACCACACGGTCTATCACAATGGCAAGCGGGTTCTCTGGCACGGCGCCTGGCGCGGTAGCGCGGGTCGCCATGACTACGCACGGGCCTTGCCGGTGAAGGCCACGGCCCCCGAAGCGGCCGCTTTGCAACCTCAAGCGCCGACGGCCGCAGCAGCCACGACGACGGCGGCCGTGGCCGGGTCATCCGCGCCGCTCAAGCCTTTCGGCATCCTCGCCGACCCGGGTGATCTCGTCGCAAGCCGCATGGCGCGCGAGTTCGTCCAAGTTCTTAGCGACCAAGGCGCACAGGGACGGGCTATCGTCGGCTCCACCGCACCGACCGGGGTTGCCAAGGTCATGCGGACGGATATGGCCGAATTCGCCATCGTCACGCTTGATTCCCTCGCGGTCAGTGTCAAATACCAGCCCGACTGGCCGAAGCGCGTTCCGCTTGTCGCTCCGCTCGCTCCGGAAACGATCGAGGTTATAGCGTCAAAGGACGTCAAGTCGCTGAACGATCTTACCGGCAAGTCGGTCAGCTTCGGCGATCCGGATGGGACGACCGGCATCACCGGCAAGCTCCTGTTCTCGCGTCTCGGCGTGACCGTCAACCCGACCTACGAGCCGCTGACCGAAGCGCTGGGAGCGCTTGCCGCCGGCAAGCGCGACGCCGTCGTGGTGTTGGGCGGCAAAGAGGCGCACGCGCTCGACGGCTTCGGTGACGACCGCCGCTTTCATCTGGTCGCCATCCCTTGGTCGGCGCCGCTGGAGCAGCTCTATGCGCCGGCGCGTGTCGCCGCCTCCGACCGTCCGAACCTCGTCGCGGCCAACGATTCGGTGGAGACCGTCGCTGCACCGATGGCGCTCGTGGCGCTCGACGCGCCGACGGGGTCCCCGCGCGCGGACGCTCTGGGTCGGATTGCCCGCGCCTTCTTCGACAATTACGATTCCACCCTGACAGCGGCGCGAGACGAGCACTGGCGTGACGTCAATCTAGCGGCGGCCGCTGCTGTGGCGAATGCCGACTGGCCGCGGCTCGCTGCGGCGCAAGGATGGGTCGACGAACACAAAGTCTCGGCCAACGGCTCGCTCGAGGCGTTTCGCGCGTCGGCAAAGGCAGCCGAAGCCGGCGGCGGTCCGAAGGCCGAAGATTCCGACCGACTTTACGACAGCCTGACCCGCTGGCGCAGCCTGATGCAATAGAGGAGGACGCGCCTTGCCCATCGCATGGAAAGTTGTTGCGGGCATGATCGCCGGATGCTGCGTCGCCCTTCTCGTGATCGCGTTCTGGCCTCGCATCGAGCCTTCGAGCGCCTCCCTCAAGGCGGTCGTTCAGCAGCCCGTATTCGTTGCGCAGACGGTCGCCGCGCCGGCGACCCAGAAGGCGGCGCCGGTCACCGCGCACGCCATCGCCAAGGAGGCGCTCGGCAAGCTCGCCAGCGCGCTACGGGGCCCGAGCTCGGACCAGACGCCGATCGCCTCCCTCTCCATTCCGATCGACGACGCGCGGCGCCTCTGCGCTGAGGGCCTGATCGCCTTCGCCAAAGGCGATATCGCCGCCGCCCGAGCCTTCCTGAAGCGCGCCGCCGAAGGCGGCGACGCTCGCGCCCTGATGGCGCTCGGCGACACCTACGACCCGACGACGCTCGCGCGCCTGGGCGCCCTTGGCCTTAAGGGCGACGAGGCCACCGCCCGCAATTACTATGCTCGCGCGCTCGCGGCCGGAGTCGGCGGCGCTCGCGAACGGATCGCCGCTTTGGCGGTCAAGTAGACCGATGCGGGCGGATCCGGAACACGAAAAGATTCCGGGCACGGCGATTCGCACGGGTGCTTTGTTGTGCGACCTTCTTGATCGTCGTTAGTAAGACGGCCGTTCCAAACGCGCTCTCGTTTCTGCGCGCTCGATTGGGAGCGCCGGTACGTGTCTCTGACAATCCGTCATACCGGCTTTCTTGCATGACAGCGGTTCACGAGCCCGCTTGACCGAAATCGACAAAAAGTTGCAATCTCGTCAAAACGAAGAGGAAACGTCTTATGAGTGCTAGCGGTCATCCGGCGCGGCAACACGAACCGGCGCCGGGTTTCATGCTGAAAATGATGGAAGCGCGTGCGATCTGGGAGCATTGCGCCTCCTTAGCCATGCGTCCCTTGTGGGGCGCCGCCGCCACGGGCGACGGGCACCCTGTCCTCGTCCTGCCGGGGCTGGCGGCAGGCGACGGCAGCACGGCGTTAATGCGTCGATTTCTTCGATCACGCGGGTTCGCCGCTGCGGGCTGGGGCCAGGGGCTCAACTTCGGGTTGCGGCACGGCGTCGTTGAGCGCGCGCACGAGCGGATGCGCCAGCTGTGGCTTGAGAACGGCCGGTCAGTGAGCCTCGTTGGCTGGAGCCTTGGGGGCCTTTACGCCCGCGAACTCGCCAAGCACTCACCGGAGATGGTGCGCCTTGTCATCACCCTCGGTTCGCCATTCACCGGGCATCCGCGCGAAACCAATGCCTGGCGGCTCTATGAATTCGCCAGCGGCCATCGCATCGACTGGCACGACTTCTCCGGCCCTCTCAGGGCCGCGCCGCCGGTGCCGACAACCTCGATTTGGAGCCCGACGGATGGCATCGTCGCTTGGCGGTGCAGCCTCGAGACCCGAAGGTTCCTCGCAGAGAACATCGTGGTCGAGTCTAGCCATCTCGGCCTCGGTGCGCACCCGGCGACGCTCTATGCCATCGCCGACCGGCTCGCACAGCCGGAGGGCAACTGGGAGCCCTTCAATCGCGAGGGCTGGCGCCGGTTCGTCTATTGCGATCCGGAGCGATTCCGGGCGCACCACGAAAAGAAGGCGGAGGCGCACGGACATATGGCCATCCACGCTTCGCCAGCCGAATAACGTTACATGTAGTTCGCGCGCAGCGTCTTCTTGTCGACCTTTCCGACAGAGGTCAGCGGTAGCTCCGGAACGAAGGTCACGTTCTCCGGGATCGCGATCTTCGAGATGATTCCGCGTTCGACGTAGGAAGCGACGTGCAGTCGGATGTCGTCCTCGCCGACCTCGCCGGCTTGGCCGGGATGAAGCACGACCAGCGCATGCGGCCGCTCGCCCCACTTCACGTCCTTAATCGGGATCACCGCCGCACGCCGAACGCCGGGCTTCTCCATAATGATGTTCTCGAGCTGGATCGACGAGACCCATTCACCGCCGCTCTTGACGACGTCCTTCAGCCGATCGGCGATGCGGATATAGCCCTCCGGATCGATCGAGGCGACGTCGCCAGTATGCAGGTAGCCGCCGCCCCACAGGACCTCGGACGCCTCCGGATTATTGAGATAACCGGTGGTGAGCCACGGCGCGCGCACGACGATCTCGCCAAACGCCTGGCCGTCATGCGGCACTTCGGCCATGTTCTCGTCGACGACGCGCAGGTCGACCATCGGCGCGGCGATGCCCGTCGAGGTGCGATAGAATAGCTCGTCCTCGAAATTGTCCCGGACGTGCTTCGTTTTAATGTGGGCGCCGGTGAGCATTGGGCCCGATTCCGATTGCCCGTAGCCCGAGAACACATCCATGCCGCGCGCCATCGCCGCCCGTGCGAGTGCCGGAGGAAGGGCCGCGCCGCCGACGACCATCTTCAGATGAGAGAGATCGATCTTGTCGACTCCCGGCGCGGTGAGCAGCATTTGCAGAAGGGTCGGCACGCAATGGGTGAAAGTCACCTTCTCATTGTCGATCATCTTGACAAAAATCTCGGGCTTATAGCGACCGGGGAACACGATCTTGCAACCTGAAAGCGTCGCCGTGTACGGGCAGCCCCAGGCATGCACGTGGAACATCGGCGTCATCGGCATGTAGACGTCGTCGCGATGGAAGCGGCCGTGGCCGGGCGGAAGGCCGTATTCAACGAGGCCGGCGAGCGTGTGCAGGACCATCTGCCGATGGGTGAAGTAGACGCCCTTGGGCCGACCGGTCGTGCCGGTGGTGTGAAAGATCGTGGCGACGGCGTTCTCATCGAAGTCCGGGAACGGGAAATAGGGCGAGCC
>NZ_JBKQOT010000865.1:0-3214 GCF_052145395.1 Roseiarcus sp. | reverse complement strand
TTCGTTCGCGATTATCCGCTCGAGATGTGGTACCGGAACGCGCGGTCCCTCTCGGTGCTCGACGGTCTTGTCGGGGTGTGAGGAGGGGACGATGATCAGTTTCGCGCTTACCGACGCCGACGCCGCCATTCTCGAGGAGGCCAGGGCGCAAGCCGATCTCGCCTCGATATATGCGCGCGATTTCGAGCATGACGAGGACAGGTTGTTGCCTCCGTCCTTTCCGGAAGCCCAAGGGCGGCCGGACACGCGGGCGATGCTCGCCTCCCTCGCGCCCGAGACCAGCGGCTCGAAGATCGTTCATGCGCTTCTCTATCTCGAAGACTGGCGCGGAGGCGTCCCCTTGCGCGAGTCCCGTTATTCGCTCGGCAACACCGCGCTGAGGATCGCAGGCACGCCGGAGCAATATTCACGCTGGCGGGATCGAACGATCGCGATCGGATTGACGGAGCCCGCTGGAGGATCAGACCCGGCTTCGACCCGAACGACTGCGACCTGGGACGTCGTGTCCGGCGAATGGGTGATCGAGGGGGAGAAGACCTTCATTACCTACGCGGAGAGCTGCGACGCCGTCCTCGTGCTGGCCCGCCTTGTTCACCCAGAACGAAGGGGCCTTTCGGCTTTCATGGTCGAAAAGGGAACGCCCGGATTCACCGTCGGGCGGCAATTCCGCAAGATGGGCATTCGATTCGAGGACACCGCACCGCTCGCGTTCTCGGGCTGCCGCGTCCCGGCCTTCAACCATATCGACGGCGACCTGAAGTCTATGCTTCGGTCATTCAGCGAATCCCGACCCGTCGTCGCGGCCTATGCGCTGGGCGTCTCTCGCGCGGCGCTCGACTTCACCTGGGAACGCCTCGCGGAGATTGGAATCGCGCCGGACTACGACAAGGGGCCGTCGGAGACGTGCGCCGCGGCCGACCGCCTCATGAGTCTCGAGGCGGAATGGGAAGCCACCTGGGTGACCGTAATGCAGGCGAAGTGGATCGAACAGAACGAAGGCCCTGGAAAGATCGAATCCTCGATGGCCAAGGCCATGGGCGGAAGTCTTGCACGTCGCGTGACCCAGACATGCATCGACGTGCTCGGCGCCTGCGGGCTGTCCGACGTCCACCCGGTCGAGAAGGCGTTCCGCGACGCCCGGATCTTCGACATCTACGAAGGGACAGGCGAGGTGCAGCGCCTGATCATCGCGCGCGACATCCTCGGTTATTCGCCAAAGGAGCTCAACTGAATCGGACGTCCGCCGACTTCGCATAGATCCGCCGACTTCGCATTGACAGGAATCGTACGCTTGCGTATCATTATCGTCGACGCCTCGATTTGAGCGGCGGTCGCGGGGTTGAGAATAAATCTGCGACGTTCTGATCGAGAGCGGTCGCGAGGGAGGGAAGCATGCGCCGGCCCAGCGATGGCGCGTCCGCGCGAGCGCGCATAGGGGGCTGGTTCTGAGCATGGCGCTCGACCAGATCTTCAATATCGCGCAACTGGCCAACGCGCTGGCCCTGGCTTCTCTTCTGACCTTGCTCGCGACCGGCCTGGCCCTCGTCTTCGGCCTTCGCGACGTGATGAATTTCGCCCACGGCGCCCTGTTCATGCTCGGCGCCTATCTCGGCTATTCCGTATCCGCCCGCCTGAACTTCTGGGCGGCGCTGGTGATCGTTCCCATGCTTCTGGCGCTGCTAGGTGCTGCGCTCGAATACGGCGCGGTGAGGCCGCTCAGACGCCGCGCGCGCATGGAGGTCGCCTTGCTGACCTTCGGTTTAGCGCTGATCCTCAGCCAGCTTGTCATCAAGATCTGGGGCGCGAACCCCGTCGCGATCCCGGCGCCCCCGGTGCTGGCCGGTTCGATCGACCTTCTCGGGCGCCCCTATCCGACCTACCGGTTGTTTCTGATCGCCGTCGGATTCGTGGCCTGCCTTGCTCTTGCGGGCTGGCTTCGGTTCACGCGCGTTGGGCTTCATGTCCGGGCGGTCAGCCGCAGCCCCGAGGTCGCGCGGATGCTCGGCGTCGATACGGATAGGCTCGGCCTCCTCGTCGTTTGCCTCGGAACGGCGTACGCGGGCTTCGTGGGCGTTCTTGCCGGACCGTATCTGTCGATCGATCCGGCCCTTGGTGCGAACACGCTGATCAGTTGCCTGATCGTCGTCGTCGTGTGCGGCCTCGGTAGCATCGGCGGGGCGATCGCCGCGGCGCTCGTCTACGGATTCATCGAGGTTATCGGCTCTCTCGTTTCGCCGGTGGTTTCGGTGACGGCGCCCTATCTGCTGCTGGCGTTCGTCCTGCTGTGGCGGCCGCAAGGCTTCGGCCACGGGAGGGTCGACTGATGGGCCACCTCGCCGGCGTGGCGGTCGACAGGCGTTGTTCCTGGACCGGGATACGCGGCGCCGAGGGGGCTGCTCGAGCTGCGCTGGCCTTGGCCGTGGTAGCGCTCGGCGCCTTCGCGCCCACTGTCGTCACGAGCGCCTACTGGCTCGGCCTTTTCATCAACGCGATGATCCTCAGCCTGTCGGCGGTCTCGATCGGCTTTCTTGCCCGGCAATGCGGGCTGATGATGTTCGGCGTCTCGGCCCTGACGGGCGCCTCGACCTATGTCTACGCCATCGCGGTCACCTCGCTCGGTCTGAACGCGCTGGCCGCCGCCGCTCTCACGCTTGTGACGTGCACGATCGTCTTCGCATGGATCGGCGCGCTGATCGTCCGGGCCCGTCCGCTGCCGTTCGCGATGCTGACTCTCGCCCTGGCCCAACTGCTCCACTCGGTCGTTCTGATCACAGAGGTCCGCCCATGGACCGGAGGGGACGATGGGTTGGCGATCAGCTACGAGGGGACGCTATTCGGGCTGACGCAATCGGACATGTCGCGGCCCGCGACGTTCTGGCCGATCTGCTGGATCGCCTTCTGGGGAGCGATCGCGATGGTCTGGGCGGTTGCACGATCCCGCTTCGGCGAGGTCCTGCGCGCGGTAAAGGCGAATGAAGAGCGCATGAGCTTTTCAGGGTTCGACACCACGACCCCCCGCATTATCGCCTTCACGATTTCCGGTTTCATCGCCGCGACCGCGGGCCTTCTCTCGGGCTTCTACACCGCGTTCGCCTCGCCCGAACTGCTCGACTTTTCGGCCGGCGGAAACGCGCTCGTCGCGACGCTGATCGGGGGCGTGGGCACGCTCGCCGGGCCGCCCCTCGGCGCTCTCCTTTTTGTCCTGGGACAGGAC
>NZ_JBKQOT010000864.1:0-13514 GCF_052145395.1 Roseiarcus sp. | reverse complement strand
CACGCCGCAAGAAAGACTATCTCAACGGCGTGCTGGCGCGAGCGGAGATCGAATCCGGCTACCGGCCCGCCCGCAAGCTCTGGAAGCGGCGCACAGTTGGCTACTACATGCCAGCGCCCGACATGATGCTGCGTCGCAAGACGGCGGATGGCGAAGCCTGGATCCCCATCGCCGAAGCCCTCGGTCTGGCGGCGGTCAGCGACGGCGGCGAAGGCAGGCTGTTCGACGTTTACGCCCTGAAGCCTGCGGGTGCATTGGCGCCGGTGGGATAGCGGACTTATGAGTGATGAGAACGGGCTGTTCGCAAGGGCGTAGGCAGCTTAGAGAACTAGCGCACGCGTTCGATTGAGATGAGCGGTCAATCCGAGGAAGTGTCGTCTATGAAAGTGAAATTTCAAACGGTTGATGTCTTCACCGATCGGCAGTTCGGCGGCAACCCCGTGGCCGTGATTCCCGATGCGCGCGGTCTATCGGACGCTGAAATGCAGGCCATCGCCAACGAGTTCAATCTTTCCGAGACAACGTTCGTCCTGCCTCCGGCCGATCCTGCGAACACTGCTCGCGTACGGATCTTTACGCCTCGCGCCGAAATGCCCTTCGCGGGTCATCCAAACGTAGGCACGGCGTTTGTCCTGGCGCACCAAGATGCGGTTTGCGGCGCCAGTTTCAATCGCCAGACCATGATCTTTGAGGAGATCGCCGGCCTCGTCCGAATGACAATCGACACCGCCGATGGTCTGGTCAGAGGAGCAGCTTTGGCCGCGCCGCAGCAATTTCGGGTCATGCGTAATGTCGACGTCGCGACGATCGCGCAGGCGTGCTCGCTCGACCCGTCGAATATTGAGGTCCGCCGGCATCCGCCATGCCTGGCAAGTTGCGGGACGCCATTCGTCATTGCCGAAGTGCGTGACAGAGCCGCGCTGCGGCGAGCACAGCCGCGCATGGATGTCTTTCTGTCACATTTGCCGCGAGACGAGGTGACCGGAATTCATCTGTACGTCGAGGACACAGAGGAGGGCGCTGACTTTCAATCGCGAATGTTTGCGCCGCTGCACGGCGTCTCCGAAGACCCTGCGACCGGCAGCGCGAACGTGGCGCTGATCGGACTCCTTGCCGATTTGCGACGCGAATCGTCGTTGCGACTGGAAGCCGCCATTGGACAGGGCGCCGATTTGGGACGACCGAGTCTGCTGCGAGCCGTCGCGGAAAAGGTCAACGGCACGGTTACTGGGACCTTTATCGGCGGCGGCTGCATGCCAGCAATGTCCGGCTCGATCGACCTCCAGTAGAGCTTTCTGGCGCCTCTCAAGCAACTTGCCAGCAGCCAGAGGGGTGCGGCGTGGCAGCCCGTGGGTTCCGGGCGAACGCACCGTTCGCTCCCGCCCCCGCCTTGGCGACGATCTTATGGGGCTCGACGAACGCGTGCTTCGGGCGGATATCCTGCGATCGCCGGGTACGACCAACGAGACCGATGGGTCAGATTGTGGTCGTTGGCGGAACGCATCGCCCATCTCGGTGGTTACCCGGCAGAAAATCAGTGATACGAGGTCGGGCAACATAACGGTAACGCCTTGTCGCCGGCGGCTCGCGGATCGGCCCTTGGTCGCGCGGCGCAAGCTGCATCATTTCAGACCTTAATGCGCAGCGGATCGTGGCGAAGGGCGAGCAAGCGGACGGCGGACGGCGCTCTGACGGCGATGTGAGAAAACGCACTGCGCTTTGGCGCGCGTCGTGCTCTTATGCAGCTACGTCGGAAGAGTAATCGATTTTAGCCGAAGGATGGACGAATCCTCCAGCGGCGCGGGTTAAAAGCACGTACTGCCAACTACTCATTTTGCAATCAGCGTTCCCTACGGGGAGGCAAAGCAATGCTGAATCTGATTGACCAATATCGCCGCTACCCGACGGCCGAAAACGCAAAGCGCCTCCGGGACTACTTTGAGCGCAACCCCTCCCGCGTGTGGGTGCTGCAAAGCGAGTTTTTGCGCCTGCTCGCAGCGGCGGGCGTTCAAGGGCTAGACCGCTGAGGTGAACCATCCGCATCCCGCATGCGCAACGCATTGGCCCTGGGCCTCCAGCGGCTGCCGACCGTCTAGGCCATGATCTCATCAGCGTCGTGGACGAGCTCCCATGCGGACCTACGCGCAGGGGACGGCGCCCTGAGCCTCGGTGTCGTCGGTTGCGGCGAAATCTCCGAAATCTACCGAAGCCCGTTCACGCCAATTATTGAGGCCTTGGGCTTTCCGATATGGCCTGCGCGATCCTCGAAGGCCGCGCCCACCAAGCGGCGCGCTGTTTCCCTCTCGCGGCGGTCCGCCCGCCCTTATCGGATGCGGGAAAAGATGTCGCGCAGCGGAGCGCCGCCCCAGGCGGAAGTAACGAAGTCGTTGTGGTCCACGCTTCCGGCGTCGACGAAGGCGATCTCGCCGGGGGCGAGGGCCGCGGGCAGACTGTCCTGCACCGTGAGCCCCGCCCGCTGGAGTTCGGCCTCGACCGCCATGTTGCCGTCGCGCGACGAGGTCGAATAGGCGCTGACGAAGAAGGCCTTGCGGCCCTCACGCTCGACCCAGCTCACGAACTTGTCGCGCTCGCCGTAGAGCGCGTCGAGCAGCACGACGCCCTGCACCCGTCCCGTATCGCCCCCAACGGTCAGCGAATAGACCGCCGGCAGATAGCCGCCGCTGTAGGCGACGATGACCACGGGCATCCGCCGGAAGGCGCCGCGACTTTGCGGGTAGAACTCGCCGAGCTTGCCTTCGGCCTCGGCGAGAAAGGCGGCAAAGCCGCCCGGCGACCAGAACCTGCCGGCGCTCGAATCGGGCGCGTCGTGGGCGAGCTGCGGCGCGATAAGCACCGCGTTGAGGCCGGAATCGGCGAGCTGCCGGACAATCTGCTGGCGCGCGATCACGTCGCGCTCGAGCGTCGCCATGTTGCCGTGGAAGAAGACGATGATGACACCGGGCCGCGTCGGATCGAAATTTTGCGGCGCGGCGAGCAGCACGGTCCGGTCGTTGTAGGTCTGGTCCTCCCACAAGAGGCCGCCGCGCGGGCTCGAATGGCCGAGGCGCCCGTTGTCGTCGACGTCGAGGAACGGCCGCGTCTTGCCGCTCTCCTGATAGTTCGGAATGAGGCCGTGGTAGGGGAACGCGGAATTCTGGAAGGCGGCGAGTTCGACGTTGGCGCCGTCGATCGTGGCGACGCCAGGCTTTGCGCCGGGCGCGGCCGGCGGCGGAGCGACAGGCGGCGGCGCGGCGCAGCTCGCCAGCATCAGCGTGGCGCCGAGAGAAAGGCCGTAACGGTTCAGCGACAGAAGGGGACCCCGCATCGGCGAATTCTTAGCAATCCCTCGGCGGCCTCGAAAGACCTTTCCCAAGCCCGCTCACAAGAATCCAAGGCGCCGGCGGCGCGGCCGCGATGGGTTGCTGCGCTCAAGGAGCCTTGTTAGGTTCCCCCTGTCCGCAAGGGCCCGGACCTTGAGCGGGGTGACCTTATGTTCTCCTGCGACGCTGCGGACGAAACGGCAAGCGCCAGCGCACACGTGGGCTGTGCGTGCCATTCGCCAAAAATCCGTTCGATCGCACGGCGGATCGACGGCGAACTCTCCCGGCGAGGATTCGTTGCCGGCGTGGGCGCCTCTCTCGCCGCGCTTGGCCTTGCGCCCCGCGCGGCGGCGCAGGCGTCCGACGCCGGCCGCCCCATCGTCTTCTCGAATTTCAAGCTGTTCGACGGCAAGTCCAAAGCGCTGCAAGGCGGCCTTCGTCTTCTTGTCGACGGCGGCCGAATCAAGACGATCGCGACGAACGACGTTTCCCCGCCTGATGGAGCTGAGGTCATCGACTGCGGCGGCCGCACGCTCATGCCGGGGTTGATCGACGCCCACTGGCACACGATCTTCGCCGGGCTCCCAATCTCCGCCCTCCTTGCCGCCGATGTCGGCTACGTCCTGCTCGCCGCGAGCGCCGAGGCGAGGCGAACCCTGATGCGCGGCTTCACCACAGTCCGCGATCTCGGCGGTCCCTCGTTCGCGCTCAAACAGGCGATCGACGAGGGCCTCGCGGTCGGCCCCCGCATCTATCCCTCGGGCGCCATGATCACGGCGAGCGGCGGACATGGAGATCTTCGTCCGCTCACCGATATCCCGCGAATGGCGGGCGGCCCGCCTTCCGCCGTCGAGCGTTCCGGCGGCGCCAGCATCGCCGACGGCGCCGACGAAGTGCGGTTGCGCTCACGCGAACAACTCATGCAGGGCGCATCGCAGATCAAGCTCACCGGCAGCGGAGGCGTATCGTCGCCGCGGACGACGCTCGACATGGTGACCTACAGTGAGCCCGAGTTGCGCGCAGCGGTCGAGACCGCGGCGGATCGCCAGACCTACGTTGCGGTGCACGCCTATCCTCCGGCCGCGATCCAGCGGGCGGTCGCCGCGGGCGCTCAATGCATCGAGCACGGTCACCTCATGGACGAGGCGACGGCTCGAATCCTTGCGGAAAGCAACGTCTGGCTGAGCACCCAGCCCTTTTTGAGCGAGGAGGATACGGGCGCGCTCTCGGGTCAGAGCCGGCAAAGCGCGCTTCGAGTCTTTGCGGGCACGGATAGAGTCTATGCTCTCGCGAAAGAGTACAAGATCAAGACAGCCTTTGGCTCGGATCTCCTGTTCTCTGCGGGCCTCGCCGCGCGGCAGGGCGTCATGCTCACGCATCTTTCGCGCTGGTACGACAACGCCGATATATTGCGCATGGCGACGGCCACGAACGGCGAGTTGCTCGCCCTCTCGGGTCCGCGCAACCCCTATCCCGGCAAGCTCGGCGTCGTCGAGGAAGGCGCGCTCGCCGACCTTCTGGTCGTCGACGGCGATCCGCTTGAGGACATCGGCCTGATGGCGAATCCGGAGACCTCTCTCCTCGTCATCATGAAGGACGGCAAGCTCTACAAGGATGCGCGACCGACATAGCCCCGAAAGCACGCGACGAAATAGGCGCCTTGCGAACCGGAATGGTTAACGGATTGTTGACTTTGCGATGCCGAAGCTGACCGAGGACCCCGCCGGAGTCGGCTCATGCGTTTGATAATCGTTTGTCTCACGGCGCTCGCCGTCGCTCCCTTCGCCGCCCCCGCCCGGGGGCAGGACGCGGGGACGCTCAACCCCAAGCCCCTGCCCCCGCTCGCCGACCCGGCGAACCCGAACCTGGCCGCGAAGCAGGTGTTCGGGCGCGCGCTCACGCCGATCGAGGCCAAGGCGAGGTCGATCGGCTACTACTGGCGCGGCTGCCTCGCCGGCGCCAAGGCGCTGCCGGTCGACGGCGAGTCCTGGCAGGTGGTGCGGCTGTCGCGCAACCGGATGTGGGGCAATCCGGCGATGATCGCCTTCCTCGAGCGCTTTTCGCGCAAGGCGAAGGCGGAGGGCGTCTGGAACGGCATTCTGGTCGGCGACATTTCCCAGCCGCGCGGCGGGCCGATGCTGACCGGCCACGCCTCGCACCAGGTCGGCCTCGACGCCGACGTCTGGCTGACGCCGATGCCCGACCATACGCTCTCGCGCGAGGAGCGGGAGGAGATGTCGGCGGTCGACATGGTGACCGAGAACGGCCTCACGGTCGACCGCTCGCACTGGTCTGAGGCGCAGGCCGGAGTCATCAGGGCGGCGGCCGAGGAGCCGGAGGTCGACCGCATCTTCGTCAACGCCGCGATCAAGAAGGCCTTGTGCGAGACCCACAAGGGCGAGGCCTGGATGAACCGGGTGCGCCCCTACTGGGGTCACAATTACCACTTCCACATCCGCATCAAGTGTCCCGCCGGCGAGACGACTTGCGAGCCACAGGACCCTCTGCCGGCGGGCGACGGCTGCGACAAGTCGCTCAACTGGTGGTTCACCGACGAGGCGCTTCACCCCGCCCCGGGCAAGCCGCGCCCCCCGATCACGATGGCGCAATTGCCGTCCGAATGCCGGACGGTGGTCCTGGAGAAATAGGCGGCTGGAACGTGATGAGCTCAGTCAAGCTCGCCCCCCTCTTGGGCGAGCGGCGCCGCGGGAAGCGGAACGGCGCGATGTCGGGCCGGCTGGCGGCGCTCGACGCCGAGAGCTTCGTCGCCGCCGCGGAACACCCGGACGCCCTCGATCGTCTGGAGCGACCCATCGCGGGCGATGACTTCGAACTCGTACGGCGCGGCTTCGCTTCGCGTGAATCTCAACCTCAAGGGAACAAATGCGATGCATATTCTGATCACGGGCGCCGCCGGCATGATCGGCCGCAAACTCACCGAAAGCCTCTTCAAGGCCGGCGGCCTCGGCGGACGCGCCATCGACGGCCTGACCCTCGTTGACGTCGTCGATCCGGACGCGCCGGCGGGCTTTTCCGGCAAGCTCGAGACTCGAGCCGCCGACATCGCGGCGCCGGGCGAGGGCGAGGCCATGGTCGCCGGCCGACCGGACCTCATCTTTCATCTTGCGGCCATCGTGTCCGGGGAGGCTGAAGCCGATTTCGACAAGGGCTATCGCATCAATCTCAACGCCACCCGCCAGATGTTCGAGGCGATCCGGGCCGCGAACGCGCGGGACGGCTATCGGCCGCGCCTCGTCTTCGCCTCGTCCATCGCCGTGTTCGGCGCGCCGTTCCCAAACAAGATCGGCGACGAGTTTTTCCTGACCCCGCTCACAAGCTACGGGACGCAGAAGGCGATCGACGAGCTTCTGCTCGCGGACTATTCCCGCAAGGGCTTCTTCGACGGAATCGGAATCCGGCTGCCGACCATCTGCATCCGCCCGGGCAAACCGAACAAGGCTGCTTCCGGCTTCTTCTCGAACATTTTGCGCGAGCCTTTGAGCGGACAGGAGGCCGTGCTCCCCGTCTCCGAGGACGTGCGGCACTGGCACGCGAGCCCTCGCTCGGCGGTCGGGTTTTTCCTGCATGCGGCGACAATGGATCTCGCGCCCCTGGGGTCAAGGCGCAATCTCTCCATGCCCGGCCTCTCGGCGACGGTGGCCGATGAGATCGCCGCGCTGACCCGCGTCGCCGGACCGAAGGCCGCCGCGCTCATTCGCCGCGAGCCCGACCCGACCATCGAGACGATCGTTGCAGGCTGGCCGCGCGACTTCGACACGCGCCGCGCCCGGGAGCTTGGTTTTCGCGCCGAGACGACTTTCGACGAGATCATCCGCGTCCATATCGAGGACGAGCTCGGCGGGAAGATCGGGTAAAGGCCGCGCGGGCGCCCCCGACACCCCCTGCGCCGGCTCAAATCGGAACGCCCGCCCTCGCGGGCCTCATATCGGAACGTTTCGCTCATGCCCAAATTCGCCGCCAACCTCTCCATGATGTTCGCCGAGCACCCCTTCCTCGACCGCTTCGACGCGGCGGCGGAAGCGGGCTTCGCGGCGGTGGAGTTCCTTTTTCCCTACGATCATCCGCCCGAGGCGATCGCCGAACGCCTGACGCGCAATCGGCTCACGCAGGCTCTGTTCAACCTGCCGCCCGGTCGCTTTGAGGACGGAGAGCGCGGGCTGGCGGCGCTGCCTGACCGGTTCGCGGAGTTCAAGTCCGGCGTCGCCCGCGCGCTCGACTATGTCGCGGCGATCGGCGCCAAGCGGGTCCACATGATGGCCGGCAACGCCGCACGCAGCGATCCGAAGGCGGAAAAGAGCTATCGCCGCGCCATCGAATACGCGGCGCCGGTCCTGGCCGGATGCGGCGTCGACCTCCTTCTGGAGCCGATCAACGCGCGCAACATGCCGGGCTACTTCCTTAACGATTATTCTTATGCGCGCGATCTGATCGCGAGCCTCGGCCTTTCCAACGTCAAGCTTCAGTTCGACGTCTACCATCGGCAGATCATGCACGGCGACGTGACCATGGCGTTCTGGGCGCTCCAGCCGATCGTCGGCCACATTCAGGTCGCTTCCGTGCCCTCGCGCCACGAGCCCGACGGCGAAGAACTGAACTTCCCCTTCCTGTGGGCCGAGTTCGATCGCCTCGGCTACGACGGCTATGTCGGCTGCGAATACAATCCGCGCGCCGGCACCGTCGAGGGACTGGGCTGGCATCAGCCCTACAGGAGGGCCTGACTGTGCCGCTCATTCTCGGCGCCGTCGCTGACGATTATACCGGCGCGTCCGACCTCGCGAACACGCTGAGCCGCAACGGCCTCTCGACGATCCAGACGATCGGCGTCCCGGCCGCTGGCTTCGAAGCCGGCGAGGTGGATGCGATCGTCGTCGCGCTGAAGATCCGCTCGGTCGAGGCGCCCAGCGCCGTCGCGGCGGCGACCGCCGGCTACGACTGGCTTATGTCCCGCGGGGCGCGCCACGTCGTCTACAAAATCTGCTCGACTTTCGACTCCACCGATTCCGGAAACATCGGGCCGGTCGGCGAGGCGTTCCGCGCCCGCGCCGGCGCCGGGTGCGTCATGGTGACGCCCGCTTTTCCGGAGACGGGACGCACCGTCTATCTCGGTCATCTGTTCGTCGGCGACGTTCCCCTGAACGAGAGCCCGCTCAAGGATCATCCGCTGAATCCGATGCGCGATTCCAATCTCGTGCGCGTCCTGAAGCGCCAGTCCAAGGCGCCGGTCGGTCTCGTCGCCTTGCCGACGGTCGCCGAGGGCGGCGCGGCGATCATGCGTCGGCTTGCCGAACTCGATGAACAGGGCATTGGCGCCGCGATTGTGGATGCGGTGTTCGAGCGCGACCTCGAAACGATCGGCGAAGCGGCGGCCCAAGGGCCCGTCTCGGTCGGCGCGTCGGGTCTCGGGCTGGGGCTGGCGCGCGCCTTCGCTCGCGGGCGGGGCGCCGGAGCAAGCGCGGCCCTGGAGCCGGTCGGCGGACTCGCCGCCATCTTGGCCGGCTCGTGCTCGCGAGCGACACTAGACCAGGTCGCCGCGGCGGAAGGCGGCGTTCCGACGCTGCGCCTTTCGCCGCAAAGGCTGATCGAGGACACGAGCGAGGCGGAGTGCGCCGTCGCGTGGGCGAAGGATCGCCTGGCCGCCGGGCCGGTGCTAATCGCCTCCAGCGCCGAGCCCGGCGACGTCGCCGCGCTACAGGCGCGGTTCGGCCGCGAAGCCTCAGGCCATGCGATCGAGGCGGCCTTGGCCGAGATCGCGGCCGGCCTCGTCGGGATCGGCGTGCGGCGGCTCATCGTCGCGGGCGGCGAGACGGCCGGGGCGGCGGTCGACCGTCTCGGCGTCAGGGCCTTCCGGCTTGGGCCTGAGATCGCCCCCGGCGTGCCCCTTATGCGCACGATCGGGCGCGACGACGGGGAAATGCAGGTGGCGCTGAAGTCCGGCAATTTCGGCGGCCGGGACTTCTTCGCGCGCGCGCTGGCGATGACCCGATGAGGAGGCCGCGATTGAGCAAGGAGACGCGGGCGCGAGACGCAATCTGCGAGGTGGGCCTGTCGCTCTTCTCGCGCGGCCTGACCTTCGGCTCGACCGGCAACATTAGCATCCGCCTCCCCGACGGCGGGTGGCTGATGACGCCGACCAATGCGTCGCTCGGCAAGCTCGACCCGGCGACGCTATCGAAGTTCGACGCCGTGGGGCGTTTCGTCTCCGGCGGCAAGCCGACCAAGGAGGCGTTCCTCCATTTCTGCATGTACGGCCAGCGCGCCGACTCCCGCGCCGTCGTGCATCTGCATTCGACCCATTCGGTGGCCGTCAGCCTGCTCGCGGACGTCGACCCGAGCGACGTGTTGCCGCCGCTCACCGCCTATTTCGTCATGCGGGTCGGACGGCTGCCGCTTGCGCCCTATTATCCGCCCGGCGACGAGGCGCTCGCCAGGGCGGTCGAGGCTTTGGCCGGCGAGCACCATGCCGTGCTGCTCGCCAATCACGGACCGGTCGTCGCTGGCTCTTCGCTTGAGAACGCCCAGTACGCAACGGAGGAACTGGAGGAGACGGCCAAGCTCTTCCTGATGCTGCGCGGCGAGACAATCAAGCCGCTCACTCCGGCTCAGGTCGAGGACCTGCGGGCGCGGTACGGCTCGTCTTCTTAGCCGCCGGGGGCAGCGGGATTGTAGACCGCGACGACTGCTGAAGAGATCAGACGAACCTATGTCGTGACCGGCGCGCGGACTCTCGAAACCGAGGCCGCCGGCGGCGGCTGAGCCCGTCGAATGACGTTGCGCCGGAGATGACTGGAACCAAGCCGCGCAGAGGGGCGTTCATGTCGGGTGGGAATGACCGGCGAACTCCAGTTCCCCTGGATCAGGGACGGGTAACAGGTCAACCACGCCATTATTGCCCGCTCTCTGTTCGTGACGGGCGACAGGCTTTCGGACGGAATGAAGCAAAGGATCAACGCCCCGGTGCTGACCAAGCCTTTCCGCGAGGAGTCGCTGGCGGGTGCGGTTCGGACGGCGCCGCAGATGTAAGCGCCCGGCGGTTCCGACGCGCGCCCGTCTCACACGCCTTCGGTCCCACTGTCGGGGGTCGTGCGTGTGCGGTGGCCGAGACGGTCGGCGAGCGCCAGAAGGCAGGCCGAGACGACGAAGGTGAGGTGGATGCCGACCAGCCAACCAAGCTCCCGATCGCTCTCGTGAGCGATGTCCATGAAGCCCTCGAGCAGCTTGATCGCGGAGATGGCCACGATCGAGGCCATGAGCTTGAGCTTCAATTCGCCGAAGTCGATCTCGGCGATCCAGTGCGGCCGGCCGTCGTCGGGTCGCATTTCGACGGGAGCGACGAAATTGGCGTAGCCGGACAGGAATACGATCACCACCAGCGAGGCGGAAAGCGTCATGTCCACGACCGCCAGCACCGAGAGCAGCACGCGCTCGTCGCTGAGGTCCGAGAGGCGATAGACGAGGTCATAGAGGTGGACCCCCGACTTGGCGACCAGGGCGATCAGGCAACACGCCAGGGCGAGGTAGAGGGGCGTCAGCAGGTAGCGGCTGGCGAACAGCACGCGTTCGTACCAGTCTTTGATCATCGATCCCTCGCACCCGGAGACATCTGAAACCGCCGCCGCGGGACCCGCCGAACGGCCGTCGTTCATTTACGGTCGGCGGCGCGGCGCGCGCAAGCCGCCCGCGAGAGGAAGGGCCGGCCTCAGCCCCGGCGCAACACGCGGCCGGCGACCGCGTCCAGCTTCTTGACGAGTTCGGGGTCGCGCGCTTCCGGGTGCGTGATGATGGCGTGCTCCAGCGCCCGGTCGGACCCGGCCGGACAGGGCTCGTGCTCGGCCGGAAACTCCCGCAGCGTCCGGGCGACCACCCTCGCCGCCTTTTCAGCGTTGTCGGCCATCACTTTAACCACCGCGGCGACGTCGACGGCCTCATGCTCCTCGTGCCAGCAGTCATAGTCGGTCACCATCGCGATCGTCGCGTAAGAGATCTCCGCCTCGCGAGCGAGCTTGGCCTCGGTCGCGCCGGTCATGCCGATCACGTCGACGCCGTGCGACTGATAGCCGATCGACTCGGCGAACGTCGAGAACTGCGGCCCCTCCATGCAGAGATACCTGCCGCCGTCCTTGTACGGGACGCCCTCCGCGTCAGCCGCCGCGACCAGGCGTCGACGCAGCAAAGGCGCGACCGGATGCGCCATCGAGACATGGGCGACGCAGCCCGTGCCGAAGAAGGTCGCCTGGCGCAGGTAGGTCCGGTCTTCGAACTGGTTCACCAGGACGAAGACCCCGGGATAAAGCTCGCGGTGAAACGACCCGCAGGCGGACAGCGCGATGACGTCGGTCACTCCGGCTCGCTTCAGCGCGTCGATATTGGCGCGGTAGTTGATGGTCGAGGGGGAGAAGCGATGGCCGCGGCCGTGGCGGGCGAGGAAAACGGCCTCGGTTTTGCCGATCCGGCCGAAGCGCAACGCGTCGGACGGCTCGCCCCACGGCGTCGACACCTCCTCTTCCCGTAAGTTCGTCAGTCCGGGAAGGTCATAGACGCCCGAGCCGCCGATCACTCCGACAATCGCTTTCGCCAATTTCGCCTCCTTGTCGCCTCTCTCCACGGGCGCCCATGGCCACTCTCGAAGCCGAGACGTCCCCGCCGCTTATTCTGATGCATAAAAACGCCCGCGGCATGCCGCGGGCGTAAAATCCTGCCTAGCGCATACGCGCGGTCAGTGGGCGGACTCCCAGACTCGCTTCTTGGTGAAGTACAAAAGTCCTGCCAGCACGAACAGGAAAATCATCGCGCCGAGACCGATCCGCTTGCGCTCGTTGAGGTTTGGCTCCGCAGCCCAGCTCAGAAAAGCCGCGATGTCCTTCGAGTAATTCTGCAGCGTCGGCGGCGTGCCATCCTTGTACGCGACCGAGCCGTCGGAGATCGGTTGCGGCATCGCGATCTTGTGGCCCGGATAATAAAGGTTCCACTGCGGATCGTCGGGCTTCGTGTAGCCAGTCAGGATCGCGTGGATGTAGTCCGCCCCCATCTCCTGGTACTGCAGGCCGGGCAGCGCGTCGAAGACGAACCATGGGAAGCCGCGTTCATATTTGCGCGCCTTGGCGAGCAGGTTCATGTCCGGCGGCGCCTTCCCGAACGTCGCCGCCGCGGCCTGATCGTTCGGATAGGCCTCGGGGCGGGGAAAGTTGTCGGCCGGCGTGCCGGGGCGCTTGAAGATCTCGCCCTTGTCGTTCGGCTCCGGGTTGGTGACCTGATAGGTCGCCGCGAGCGTCTTGACCTGGTCTTCGCTGAAGTCTGTGCCGCCGGGCTGAGACAGGGTCCGGAACGGGATGGTCAGCGGGTGGCAGTTGCTGCAGACTTCCTTGTAGACTTGGAAGCCGCGCTGCAACTGGGCCTTGTCGTAGGTTCCGAACATGCCGCCGAAGCTCCACGTCTCGCGCGGCGGCTTCGGCTGTTCCTCGGTCTCCTGCGCGAGGGCGAAACCGCCCGCGAGCGCAAAGGCGACGGCGGCCGAGGTCAGGGCTGTCTTGAAGCGGATCATCGTTCGTTGTCCCTCGGGATCGGTCGCCGTTCAGGCTTCTGCCGCAGCCGGCTTCTTGGCCAGCACCGCATCGGCGATCGAAGCCGGAATGGGCTTCGTCCTTTCCGTGAAGCTCAGAACCGGCATGATCACTAGGAAGAAGCCGAAATATCCAGCGGTGAGGAACCGCGCGATCAAGGTGAGGGCATCGGTCGGCTCCTGCGACCCGATCCAGCCCAGTCCGACGCAGATGACCACGAACACCCAGAAGAAGAACCGGAACGCCGGGCGATATTTGGCCGACTTGACGGGGTTGCGATCGAGCCAGGGAATGAAGGCGAGGACCGCGATCGCCGAGAACAGCGCGATGACGCCGACAAGCTTGTTCGGGATGGCGCGCAGGATGGCGTAGAAAGGCAACAGGTACCATTCCGGCACGACATGGGAGGGCGTCACCAGCGGGTTGGCGATGTTGTAATTGTCCGCGTCCAAGAGATAGTTCGGGATGAAGAAGATCAGCCACACGTAGATGATGAACCAGATCGACACCGCGAAGACGTCCTTGATCGTCGCGTAAGGCGTGAAGGCGACCGTGTCGCGCTCGACGTTCTTCACCTCGACGCCGTCCGGATTGTTCTGACCGGTGACGTGCAACG
>NZ_JBKQOT010000863.1:0-2848 GCF_052145395.1 Roseiarcus sp. | reverse complement strand
GGCGGCGAGACGGCGGAAATGCCGGGCCTTTACGCCGACGGCGACTTCGATCTCGCCGGCTTCGCCGTCGGCGCCGCCGAGCGGGGGACGCTGCTGCCGAGGAGCGGGCTCAAGGCCGGCGACGCCGTTTTCGGCCTGCCGTCGTCCGGCGTGCATTCGAACGGCTTCTCCCTGGTGCGGCGGATCGTCGCGGTATCGGGGCTCGAGTGGGACGCGCCGGCGCCTTTCGAGCCGTCGCGGACGCTCGCCGCGGCGCTCCTCACGCCGACCCGGCTTTATGTGCGGCCGCTCCTTCAGGTCCTCAAGCAGACCTCCGGCGTGCTGGCGCTCGCGCATATCACCGGCGGCGGCTATCCGGAGAATCTGCCGCGCGTGCTGCCCGAGGGACTGACGGTTGCGCTCGACCTCGCCGCCTTTGCGCCGCCGCCGGTTTTTTCCTGGTTCGCGGCCGTCGGCGCGGTCTCTGAGGCGGAAATGCTGAGGACGTTCAACTGCGGCTTCGGCATGGCGGCGTTCGCCGCGGCCGAGCGCGAAGACGAGGCGAGGGGCGCGCTCGAGCGCGCCGGCCTCAGCCCCATTCTGATCGGACGGCTCGAACAGTCCCGCGGACCGTGCGTCGAGACGCGGGGGCGGCTGGCTCTATGACCGGAAGAGTGCGGACGGGCGTGCTGATCTCGGGGCGCGGCTCGAACATGAGCGCCCTGATCGAGGCCGCGCGGAACAAGGATTTCCCGGCCGAAATTGCGCTCGTCCTGTCCGACAAGCCCCAAGCGGCCGGGATTAGGGCCGCGCAGCTGGCGGGCGTCGCCGCTCTGGGCCTCGACGCCAAGCGCTTCGCCGGCAAGCCGGAATTCGAGGCGGCGATGACCGTCGCGCTCGCCGCCGCCGAGGCGGAGCTTATCTGCCTCGCCGGCTTCATGCGCATTCTGAGCCCGGCCTTCGTCGAGCGGTGGCGCGGCCGGATCCTCAACATTCACCCGTCGCTGCTGCCCGACCTCAGGGGCCTTCAAACCCACGAGCGCGCGCTCGCTGAGGGGCGGGCCGAGCACGGCTGCACGGTCCACTTCGTCACCGCGGACCTCGACGCGGGGCCGATCGTCGCGCAGGCGCGCGTGCCTGTTTTGCCGGGGGACGACGCCGACAGGCTCGCCGCCCGCGTGCTGGTCGAGGAGCACCGGCTCTATCCGGAGGCGCTCGCCACGGTCGCGCGCGCGATACGCGCCGGGCGCGGGGCCGAGTGAGACCGCGCTTGGCGCGGCGGCCGATTCGATTCACAATCGAGTCCGTTTGAAGCTTGGAGATTTCCCGTGGCGCGGGCCGTTGCGACGAAAGCGATAGAGATGGATACGGTTGAGTCGGCGCCGGAAGAGGCGGCGCCCTCGCCCCTGATGGCCTCGCCGGAACGCTTCATCAACCGCGAGCTGTCCTGGCTCGAGTTCAACGGGCGCGTGCTGGAGGAGGCGGCGAACCCGCACCATCCCCTCCTGGAAAGACTGCGGTTCCTGTCGATTTCCGCCAACAACCTCGATGAGTTCTTCATGGTCCGCGTGGCGGGCTTGGTCGGGCAGGTTCTTACCGGCGTTGCGGAGATTTCGGAGGACGGCCTGACCCCGGCCGAGCAGCTCGAGCGCATCGGCGAGCGGGTCGCTGCTCTGGTCGCATCCCAGCAGGAGCGCTGGCGGGCGCTGCGCAGGGAGCTTGCGGCGAACGGCATCGTGATCCTCGACGTGGCCGATCTGACCCGCCGCGAGCGCGACTGGCTGCAGGAGCACTTTCTGCAGCATGTCTTCCCGATCCTGACGCCGCTCGCCGTGGATCCGGCGCACCCATTCCCGTTCATCCCGAACCTCGGGTTCACGCTGGCGCTGGAGCTTCTCAATCCGCAGGATGGGCGGACGATGAGCGCGCTCGTGCGCATTCCGAGCAGCGTCGAGCGCTTCGTGCGCCTGCCCGACAGCCCGCTCGGCGTGACCGCGCGCTACTTTTCCCTCGACCGGATGATCGTCGCCTTCATAGGGCTGCTCTTTCCCGGTTTCGAGGTCCTCGGCGAAGGCGCGTTCCGGGTCATTCGCGACAGCGACATCGAGGTCGAGGAGGAGGCTGAGGATCTCGTGCGCCTCTACGAGAGCGCGCTCAAGCGCCGCCGCCGCGGCTCGGTCATCCGGTTGGAGATCGAGGCCAGCATGCCCGAGCGGCTGCGCGCCTTCGTCGCGGGGGACGTCGACGTGGTGCCGTCCGGAATCGTGCGGATCGACGGCATGCTTGCGCTCAACGACCTGTCGCAACTCGTCGCCGTCGACCGGCCGGAGCTGAAGTTTCCACCCTACAACCCGAGGTTTCCCGAGCGGGTGAAGGAGCAAGCCGGCGACTGCTTCGCCGCCATCCGGCAGAAGGACCTGGTGGTTCATCACCCGTATGAATCCTTCGACGTCGTGGTTCAGTTCCTGAACCAGTCGGCGCGCGATCCCAATGTCGTGGCGATCAAGCAGACCCTCTATCGGACCTCCGCCGACAGCCCGATCGTGCGCGCGCTGGTCGAGGCGGCGGAATCGGGCAAGTCGGTGACGGCGCTGGTGGAGCTCAAGGCGCGCTTCGACGAGGAGGCCAACATCCGCTGGGCGCGCGATCTCGAGCGCGCCGGCGCGCAGGTCGTCTACGGCTTCATCGAGCTCAAGACCCACGCGAAACTATCGATGGTGGTGCGCCGCGAGGGCGGGACATTGGTCAATTACTGCCATCTGGGCACCGGGAACTACCATCCGGTGACCGCGAAGATCTACACCGACATTTCCCTTTTCACTGCGGAGCCGGCGATCGGCCGGGACGTGGCCCGTATCTTCAACTTCAT
>NZ_JBKQOT010000862.1:0-3269 GCF_052145395.1 Roseiarcus sp. | reverse complement strand
CCGAGCGCGCCGGCGACGAGGGCGCCGAGCCCCGCCCCGAGCGCATAAAGGCGCCAGCCTTGCAGTTTGGTCCGTTCGCCGGACGCCACCGCGTAGGCGTCGAAGCCGAAGTCCACCCCGGCGTAGCAGAGCGCCCCGACCGCGGCCATCGCGAGAAAGCGCGTTCCACCGCCGGCAGCGGCGAGATTGGCCTCGTAGGCGAGCGCGAGGCCCAATCCGGCGACGACCCCGCGCACGGGCGCGCGCGGATCGCGGTAAGCGGCCCGCAACCGGCCGAAGAACGGCGCTGTTCCGTCGGCGCTGCCAACGACGGTCATGGCGAGCGGAAACAGCGCCGCGCCGAGCACGGGGCCGACGGCGAGAACGAAGGCGCTTATGAACCGCGACGCGCCGGGAATCCGCAGGACGAAGGCGGCGATCAAAATGAAGCCGATGAACAGGCCGCCGTAGATCGCGCCCTTCACCACGCCCGTTCGCCAGTGGTCCCAGGCGGCGTCCCAGCGTGGCGGCCTTCCGGCGAGCCAGTCGAGCGCGACGCCCGTCATCAGATAGACGACCGCCCATAGGCCCCCCTGCGCCAGCGCTGCGCAAGCCGCGGAAAACACGATCGCCAGTAGCGGCTGGGTCACGAGCTGCGCGGCGTTGGCGAACAGCGGCGTGACCGCCGCATAGGCGCCGCCAAGGGCGAAGAGCGCCATGACCCGCAACGATCGGGGCGGCCGGTTGAGGCTAACCGCGACGATCAGGCTCAGCATGGCCTCGCCCAGGAGCCAGAGCGTCAGGGCGCGCCCGATCGCGACCTCGGCCGGAAACGGCAAGGCCGCGTGAAAGGTCACAGCGGCGCCGAGCTCGGCCATGTGCCAGTCGGCGCCGACCACGATGAGAATGTTGAACAGGAACGGGACGGCGATGAGGCTTAGCGCCTCGACGACGCGAAGCCCGCGGAATCCGGCGATCAGGGCCATCGCCGAGGCGCCGACGTAGACGATAAGCGCGATGACGGCCGAGGGGAGGTTGAAGCGGAGGACGTCCAGCCATGGCCCTGGCAGTTGCCAGAACCCCAGTCCGTCATTGCGCAACGTGGCAAACAGGGCGAATGCGGCGGCGTCCACAACGACGAGCGCTTGGGAATAGGGGCGCTCGGCGACGGCCCGCCTCAGGAGCGCAAGTCCGCCCGCCCCGGCGATCGCCGCAAGGATCGCCTGCCGCTCGGCGGTCGCCAGAAGGATACCCGCCGCGACCAGCGCTGCGCCGGCGATGACCAGCCCAGCTCGCCCGGACGGGCGCTCTACGACAGCCGGCGTCGTGTCCATGCCTATGGGCCGCTCCCCTCTTCCGCCGTCGATGCATTCCTGCGGGAACGCGACCTGAGTCGCAAGTTCGCGTTGCAACCCGGGGTCCGGCGCCTCATAACCCGCTTATGTGTCCGAAGGGAGTCCGCATGCGCCGAGCCCAAACGCTCGCCTTCGCCGCCCTGTTCCTCGCCGCCTTCGCAAATCCCGGGCAGTCCGCGGAGCTGCCGTCGCAGGCCAAGAAGGCGGCGGCGCCCGAGCCTGCGACGACGGCGAAGAAGTGCAACATCGGCGGCGTGGCCGGCGTGCTCGCCGCCAACGGGGTCTGCGTGCGCCTGAGCGGGTCCATCTCGGCCGAGTTCGGCGCAGGTCACCTGAAATAGGGCTTTCGGCGCCATTGCCGCGCTGGGCGCGGCCCCTCCCCTGTCGATCCCGCGGCCTGGAAACGTCGGCGACGCGGGCTCGCTTTTCTCCCCTACCAAGGCGCGGCGAAGAGGACCCCGCGAAACAATGCTGACAGTTGGCGCCCGTCGGGGCACGGTTCAGAAGGGCGGACCGTGGTCATTCGAGGGTGACACTGCCGACGGTCGGAATGTGCAAATATCGGTCACTCCTCGTGGCTCGGCGACCGGGTCAGATCGACCCGGAGCGGTTCTTCGTCGGACTATGACTGAGCGAGGCATCCGATCTGATCGACGCGAGCAGTCATTCAGGCGGCCCGTGACCGGGCTGAAAGATCATCCCGATCGCTGGCGCCGCGATGCGGGTAGCCTCTTCGGCAACCCGCCGCCTCGCGTAGCAGGCGAAGCCTCTTGAGAATGCTTTTGTGACCCAGCGAGAGCGAGAGGCGCCGCAGCTTCGCCTCAGTCACCAAGGCGAAAGGACCTTCATGTTTGCGGGCGGCCCACCCTACCCCAACGGACGGCGCTCGATTTCCGCCAAACGTTCGTTGGCCGCTGCGGCGTCGGCTTGGCAGATATCAGCGCCTTTGTTTGTCTCGCCTTCTCTGGCAGCCTCCGGCGCTAACCGATCGAGAGCAAGCTCGGCCGCACGCTCTTTGCGTCGCGCGCAGTCTCTGAACTCACCCTCAGAGCATGCAAGCTTTCCACAATCGAGACAGAGGCTAAGCTCGGCCGGAACGTCGGCGACCAACTCGCGACGGACGAAGGCCTTTAGCCAGCGAAGCATCTCTGGCCCTCCTCTAAATTCTCCGGATCGCGATCGATCTTTTGTCACGATCCGCTAGATTGACATGTGACGCAATACCGAAGTTAATACGCCTTTTGGGCAGGTGTAGATCCTTTTGGGCAGGTGTAGATAAGGCGCCGTGCAATAAAGATGGTGTCGCGCAGAATTGCACAACCCAGCCTCACCACGCCACGTCGACTCCGGCCATTCGAGACGATCGAGGAAACTGTCTCCAATCGCCGCGATCGGCAGTGACCGGTGAACGTCGACTGCCGCCGCCGTCTGCTGCGCGCAAGGAGGGGCCGTTCTCCGGTCGGCGGGTTAATCGACGCCCGCAAGGGCGACGCCTTCGCGCCACCGGTCGAGACGTCGATCCCGTGAGGTCGCGCCTCGAACATCAGGACCTGACGGAGGGGGCGCAAACGAAGCGCGTCGAGCACGGAAGAAAACGCCGCGGTCATCGCCGGAGGCAAGCCAGGTCATCAGGAATGATCCAGATCAATGTCGCCTCAGTCGCGGGGCGGGATCAGTCAAACAGGCGAGGAATTGATGGGCGGGCGAAGTTCGTGCGAGTGATGAAAATCCAGCAATAAGGTCCGGTGTTCGCGGAGCCACGCTGGTGGCAAGCGAAGCCGATCACCGAAAAAAGCGTACTGGCGGAGGGAATGCTCGATAGATTGAATTCGCTATGGATTGGCGAACAGCTCGGTTATGTTGAACGCCTGACCATGGTCTCGGCGCTGTCCGTCGGCCACCCATTCACGCTTTATTCGTACACTCCGGAAAAAC
>NZ_JBKQOT010000861.1:0-2958 GCF_052145395.1 Roseiarcus sp. | reverse complement strand
CGCCGCGCGGAACCGACGCTTTTGCGGTCCTCGACGACCAGACCGTCGCCTATCTCGACCGCACAGGAAGCGGCAACGAGACGGCGGCGCATCTCAAAGCCGATGGGCGGCTGACGCTGATGTTCTGCGCCTTCGACGGGCCGCCGAACATCTTGCGCCTCTACGGCCGCGGCGAGATTCTTCGGCGCGGCGGCGAAGCCTATGCCGAGCTTCTCGCGAGCGCCTTCGGCGGCGTGGAGCCGGCGGGCGCGCGCCAGATCGTCCGCCTGCATGTCGACCGGGTTCAGACGTCGTGCGGCTATGGCGTGCCGCTGTTCGACTTTCGCGGCGAGCGGCCGTCGCTCGACAACTGGGCCCGCGCCAAGGGCGAAGACGGCCTTGCGGCCTACCGGCGCGAGAAGAACAGCATCAGCATCGACGGGCTGCCGACGGGGCTTCTCGACCCGCTGTGACAGGCGCCGTCGTTTTCGGGTGGCGTCGCGGGCGCGGGCGCGCGAGAGTCGCCGGAGAATTGGACAAATCCCATGTTGGACACGCCTTCGCTGCCCCCCGACTCCGCTGACTACCCGACCGTCCGGCGCGCCATCGAATTCCTCTCGACCCGCTGGCGCGACCAGCCGTCGGTCGAAGACGTCGCGGCTGAGGTCGGGCTGTCGCCCTCCCACTTTCAGCATGTGTTCAAGCGCTGGGCCGGCCTCACGCCCAAGGCCTTTCTGCAGGCGATCACCATCGAGCGCGCGCGCGAGCTTCTGCGCTCCTCGGCGAGCGTACTGGACGCGGCCTATGACGTCGGCCTCTCGGGCCCGAGCCGACTGCACGACCTGTTCGTCAGCCACGAAGCCCTGACGCCGGGCGACTACCGCCGCGACGACCTCGTGCTCCGCTACGGCTTCCACCCGTCGCCGTTCGGCGAGGCGATCGTGGTCGTCGCTCCGCGGGGCATGGCGGGCCTAGGCTTCGTCGACGACGGCGACCGGCCTTTAGCCCTCGCCGACATGATGCGGCGCTGGCCGCGGGCCGAGTTCGTCGCGGACGACGAAATGACGGCGCTGGCCGCGGCGCGCGCCTTCGATCCCGCTTTGTGGCGGCCGGACGCGCCGTTGCGCATCGTGATGATCGGCACCGACTTCGAGGTCCGAGTGTGGGAGACGCTGCTTCGCGTCCCGATGGGGCGGGCCACCACCTACTCGGACATCGCGGTGAAGCTCGGCAAGCCCCGCGCGGCGCGGGCGGTCGGGGCGGCGGTGGGGCGCAATCCGATCTCCTTCGTCGTCCCCTGTCATCGCGTTCTCGGGCGCTCCGGCGCGCTGACCGGCTACCATTGGGGCCTGGCGCGGAAGCAGGCGATCATCGGCTGGGAAGCGGGGCGGGTGGCGGGGTAGCGTCTCTTCGCCCCGCAGGGCGACATGAAGGGGCTGCAGTTCTGGCAGGGCGGCAGCGATTCCAAGGCTTTGGGCGCCAAAAACTGTCACTTTTTCACTTTGGATGCGGGAGCGGCGGCCGATGCTCGGGCACGTGGAATTGACGACCGCGACTTCGCGTTGCAGATCAAGTGAGAACATTCGTTCACAGCCGTCGCCTTGCCAACCCAGACCTTCGGAAATATCAAAGCACAGCCGGAGCGGCTTGGCAAGCGAATTGCGATTCTCAGAATTACGCTACCCCGCCGTCATCGCGAGGAGGCCGAAGGCCGACGCGGCGATCCAGGGGGAGGGTGGGCGCTCGACGTTCCCCTGGATCGCCACGCCGCTTCGCGGCTCGCGATGACGATGGGAGCCGCCAAAGGCGCCGTGCCCGTCACCCCCCTCCGCCATAGATGCGCCGCCATGCGGCCTCGGCGTCTTCGAGCTCCTCGCGCCGGCGGCCGTAGCCGCAGGACTCGATGAGCTTCCGCGCCTTGTCGAGATCGTGGCGCGGCGAGACCCAGGGATATTTTTCCGGCCGGCCGGCCATGAGCCCGAACAGCCGCGCGCGATGGAGATGGATGTCGGCGAGATGGAGCCGCATCGGCCCGCGCTCGGCGATCTCGAACGCCTCGTCGAGGTCCTCCCGCGCGCCGTCGAAGTCGCGGGTCGTGGCGCGGAAGAGGGCGCGGGTGAGGAGGCCGCGGGGGAGGTCGTCTTGCGATCCGGCGCGACGGAGGAAGTCCAACGCTTCTTTCACATGCTCGCCGGAAGGCGGCTCAGCGCGAAGGATCGCTTGGACCAGCGAGGCGCGAGCAAGCGTAAGATGATCGACCCCGATGTCGAGAAGCCAGTTCTGCGGCGTCACCCAAGCCAGCGTTCGCCGCGCCCGACCGGCGACGGCGTCGCAGGTGTCAAGCGCCGATTGGGGCGGCGCAGAACGGTCGTTTCCGATCACTGTCAGCAACTGCCAGGCGGCGCGCTCGGCGTCGCCGAGCAGCAGACCGCAATACTGGAACCCGCGCAGCGAATAAAGCGTTGGGTGCCCAGGATCTAGCCTGGCCTGCATTGCCTCGGCCTCGACGAAGTGCGCCTCGGCCTCGGGGCGTCGACCCGCCTGGTGCAGGACGTCCGCCTGGTTCGTGCGCATGACCATCCGCGTGGAGACGTCGCCGCTGCGGTCGGCGTATACGACGGCGGCCTCGCCGTCGCGGATCGCCGCGTCGACCTCGCCCAGCGTCAACTCCAGCTCGCTCAAATTGTTGGCGATTCTAGCTGCGCTCGCCCAGGCGGCTTGCTTGACGTGCATTTCGAGCCCCGCCCGCATCGGCTCCAGGGCCTCGGTCAGCCGCCCCAACGCGCGCAAACGGGTGGCGGCTTCGCTCAGCAGCCAAGCTTGATCGGCCGCCGTCAAGTTGGACGACATCCGCCGCCACGGCGCGTCGAAGAAACAGGCGACGGCGCCTAGGTCGGCGCCGAAGGCGCCGAGTTTGCTGATGCTGTAGAAGCCATCCCACCCCGTGCCACGCAGGATGCGGTCGCGATAGACATTCGC
>NZ_JBKQOT010000860.1:0-28217 GCF_052145395.1 Roseiarcus sp. | reverse complement strand
GCGATGCCGACGACCATCGCCGACCTCAACAATATTCCGATCACATATGCCAACGGGCAGACGGTGTTCGTGAGGGATGTCGGCCAGGCGCACGACGGCTGGGCAGTGCAGCAGAACGTCGTGCGCGAAAACGGTCGACGCTCCGTGCTCTTGAGCGTGATCAAGAATGGCGGCGCCTCGACGCTTGCCGTCGTCGAAGGGGTCCGCAACGTCCTGAAGATCGCGCGTCTGGCCGCGCCCCCTGGCCTGAGCATCAACGAGCTGTTCGATCAATCAAAGCTCGTGACCGCCTCGATCGCGAGCGTGGTCCGCGAGGGAGCGATCGCAGCCGGGCTCACGGGGCTGATGATCCTGCTGTTTCTCGGCTCATGGCGGTCGACCTTGATCGTCTTGATCTCGATACCGCTGTCGATCCTGACATCGATCGTCGTCCTCTACGTCCTCGGCGACACGCTCAACACCATGACCCTCGGCGGCATGGCGCTTGCGGTCGGCATTCTGGTCGACGACTCGACGGTGACGATCGAGAACACCCACCGGCTGCGCAGTGAAGGCATGAGCCTCGCCGCGGCGACCCTGCACGGCTCCGCGGGCATCGCCGTCCCGACGTTGGTCTCGACGCTCGCGATCAGCTGCGAGTTCACGTCGGTTGTGTTCCTGGAAGGACCGGCGAAATTCCTGTTTACGCCGCTCGGGCTTGCGGTGGTGTTCGCGATGCTGGCCTCTTATACGCTGTCGAGGACCTTGACGCCCGTCATCATCGGCCTGCTGCTCAAGAGTGAACACCACGGCGCGGCGCCTGGCTCGGGCAACTGGTTTACGCGCTTTCACCAGGGATTCGAGCGCGCCTTCGAGCGACTTCGTCGCGGCTATGTCCGCATGCTCGCGATGCTCCTGAAACGACCTTGGATCGTCCCGGTCGTCGCCGCGCTGATCCTTGCGCTGGGCGGCGTCATGCTCAACTTTGTTGGCCGCGACTTCTTCCCCGCAATCGACGGCGGCCAGATCAAGCTTCATGTCCGGGCGCCTGCCGCAACGCGCATCGAAGCGACGGAGCACATTTTTCAGGAGGTCGAAGACAAGATTCGCGAGGTCATCCCCGAGCGAGACCTCGACCTCATCGTCGACGATTTCGGGGTGCCGCAACGAACGTACAACCTCGCGTTCACCGACGGGTCGACCATCAACGCCAACGACGGGGTGATCCTGGTGTCGCTAAAGGACGGACACGCGCCAACCGCCGATTACGTCCGCAGGCTCCGCGAGGCGCTGCCGGCATCCTTTCCCTCGGTGACCTTCTATTTCCAGGCCGCCGACATGACTACCCAAATCCTCAATTTCGGACTGCCGGCGCAGATCGATGCTCGCGTGGTCGGCCGCGACCGCGCTACGAACGTGAGGGTGGCGCATCAGCTGCGCCGCCGCGTGGCGGCCATTCCAGGCATTGCCGACGCCCACCTCCAGCAGGAGCTCGATGCGCCCGCTTTCATCGCCAACATCGACCGGTCGCGGGCGTTGCAACTCGGTCTCAATGCGCAGGCGGTCGCCAACGATCTCAACATCAGCCTGAGCTCGTCGGAGCAGGTCTCACCCAACTTCTGGACCGATCCGACGAACGGAATTCCCTACTACATTGCGGTCCAGACGCCCGAGCATCAAGAGAGCTCGCTCGGTGAACTCGGCAACACGCCGGTGTCCACCACGATCGCTTCCGCCGGTCCGCTGACGTCCGGGCTCCTGAGCAACGCGGCGATGTTGCAGAGTGAGGCCGTTCCCAACATCCCCGGGCTCTTGAGCAACGTGGCGACGTTGCGGCGGGACGTGACTCCCACCAATCTGAACCAGACCAATATCCAGCCGGTGTACGACGTTTATGCCGCAGTGCAGGGACGCGATCTCGGCAGCGTCTCCGATGACATCAGCAAGATCGCCGCGGAGCTGCAGAAGCAGCTCAAGCCCGGCAACACGATTCAGGTTCTTGGCCAGATCCAAAGCATGAACGATTCCTTCCGGGACCTCGGCATCGGGCTCCTGTTCGCGGCCGTGTTCGTTTATATGCTTATGGTCGTCAACTACCAGAATTTCGGAGATCCGTTCGTCGTCATCCTGGCGCTTCCGGCGACGTTGTGCGGCATCGTCACGATGCTGTTCATCACCGGCACGACGCTCAGTGTCCCCTCGCTGATGGGCGCCATCATGGCGGTTGGCGTAGCCTCGGCGAACTCCATTCTCCTGGTCACCTTCGCGCGGGAGCAGCAGCTCGCTGGCAGGACGGCGTTCCGGGCTGCGATCAACGCCGGCCACACTCGCATCCGCCCCGTTCTGATGACGGCCGGCGCCATGATCGTCGGGATGATCCCGATGGCGATCGGCGGCGCCGGCGAGGAGCAGAATGCGGCGCTCGCCAGGGCAGTGATCGGCGGCCTTCTGTTCGCGACCCCCACCACCTTGCTGGTCGTCCCCTATCTCTTTGCCGTGCTGCGCAAGCGCAACGACGGCGTCCCGGCCCGTGGCGTATTCGAGGACCTTCCCGATGAATGACCTTGGCTTTCGTAATCGAACCGACGGGTTTACCGCCGATCATCTCGATGACCGGCCGTTCGATCGTGACCCGCAGACCCCGCAGAAGCCTCGCCCGAAGGCGCGGCGCCGACGGGGCATGCGTGTGTTCGCTGTGGGCGCATTCTTGTTGGTCGCCGGCGGCGTGGCGTTCGGCGCATGGAGCCACTATTCGCAGGCGCAGGAGGTGACCGCGACAGCGGAGCAGGAGCGTGATTTCGTCCCCAGCGTGCGCGTCGCAACGGTCAAGGCGAGCCCCACCGTCATGTCCGTCACCTTGCCGGCGACGACGGCCGCATTCGCGCAGGCAGAGATCTATGCCCGAGCGACCGGCTATATCGGTCAGCGTTTCGTCGACATCGGCGATCGGGTCAAACAGGGGCAGCCGCTGGCGGAGCTCGCGGTGCCGGAGCAAGACGATCAGATTTCCCAGAACGTAGCGACGCGCAATCAGCTCCAAGCGGCGCTTGACCAGGCGCAGGCCAACTTGAAGCTCGCACAGGTGACCTGGGACCGGGACCGGCCGCTGGTGAATGAAGGCTGGGCGACCCAGCAGCAGGGCACAATCGACGTCCAGACCCTGAAGGCGAATGATGCGGCAGTTGGCGTCGCGCAGGCCAACATCGCAGCTCAGGATAAACTGCTCATGACGCTGCGTCAGAACCGCGACTATGCATCAGTGACAGCGCCGTTCAACGGCGTCATCACGCAGCGCAACGTCGACGTCGGCAGTCTGGTGCAGGGCAACGCCAATACCGGCACGTTCATGTTCGAGGTCATGCAGAGGGACGTGATCCGAGTGTTTGTCTACGTGCCGCAGGATGCGGCTTTCGGCGTGGCGCCAGGCGTGGATGCGATCATTCGCGTACCCGAAATTCCGAATCGCGAGTTCCCCGGCAAGGTGACCCGGATCGCCGACGCGCTCCAGAGCGGTACGCGTACGCTCTTGACCGAGATCGACATTCCCAATCGGGACGAGGCGCTGCCGCCCGGGGTCTACTGCACCGTCGAGCTCAAGATTCCACGACCGACACCATCCTTCGTCGTGCCCGCCGAAGCGATCATCTTCAACCGCAATGGCTTGCAGGTCGCGGTGGTCAATAACGGCAAGACGGAGATCCGCAAGCTCGAGGTGACGCGCGACTTCGGCACGTGGGTGGAAGCGGACGCCGGCGTGAAGCCCGGCGAGCAGGTCATCCTCAGTCCCCCGGTCAACCTCGTCGACGGCGACAAGGTACAGCTGCGCTCCAACGTGATGGCGCCGGCGACATGATCGCTATCGGGCTGTGGCCCCTGCTCGTAGCGTGGGCGTTTCGGACGGAAGGATTGAAGTTCGCAAGATCGATCCCGAATTGGACGAGTGCTCGCCGCCAAGCGAGTCGGGGACCTCGCCCTACAGCGCTTCTGACGCCAGCCGAAACTCCGCCTTCCTGATGATATTCATGCAGGGTGCATCCCAACCCTCTTTTCCAACAATTCTACGCTACGCATTCACCCATGGATCATGCGAACACCCATGGATCATACGAAGGTGTGGCTTCACCAAACAGAGAATGCAACTCCGTCTACCCATGTAGGATAGAATAGTTACGCGATGAATGTTACCTAAGCAGCGGCGCAACGCTACGAGCTCCGTTGTTAACCGTCGAAAAATCTGCCTCAAAAGCGACCAGCTGACGCGCCGCCTTTGCCAGGGCCAATTAGGTGAGTTTTACGATGCCGATAAACCAGCACTTGAGCAAATCTAGCATTCTCCTGGCCTTGGCGACTTCGGCATACTGCTCTCTAGCGCTCTTGCCCGGCGCGACTTTGGCACAATCGGATGCCCCGGCCGGTTCAACTGCGCCAAGCTATCTTCCGAGCATCAGTGACTTCATGATAGCGACCATCCAGCCTCGCCATGTCAGAGCCTGGATCGCCGCGCGGAGCGGAGACTGGTCGTTTGCTGGCTACGAACTGGGAAATCTGAAGGGCGCGTTCGATCGCCTTGGCCGAGCCCATCCCATGGAACACGACATTCCGCTGAAGGACTTGATTGTGTCCGTAACTGCTCAACCTTTTGAGGATTTGCACAAAGCTATTCAATCGAAAGATTGGACAGCGTTTTCCAAAGCCTATACGAATCTCACCTCCGCGTGCAATTCCTGCCATGAGGCCACAAACCACGGCGTGGTCGTCATTCGGGCGCCGACAGATTTATCAATTTCAGACCAGAACTTTGTGCGGGCGGCTCAGTAGTCAGTCACGCACGAATTGCAAATACGCGTCGGCGCCCACATCGCTCCAGACGCGTAGCAGCAACTTGAAGAGAGACGGCATCCTGCTGAACATTTGAGGTGCGCTACGATTGCGTTGGAAGTTGATACCGAGTTTTCACGAATTTCAGGCCTCGGCGCCGACCGGAAGGACAGCCGTGGGAGGTCACGATCGTCGAAGCCCATGGCGGGCGACTTTGGGTGGGTGGCGTCACGCGCGCCGTATGACGCCGACGTCTGCTTCACGATCCCCTCTTGTTTCGAGCAGTAACGCCGCGGCGATGGCGACGATGCGCGCCCAGGGTCATCGGGTACCGCTTATCTTGATTAAGCGCCTTCACTGACGAAATGAGCCGAGACCGAGCGTTGAAGCCGGAGCCGTTTGTTTTCTGGCCAAGCCATTCGTCGAACCGACTTTAATCAATTGCCTGGACGCCGCGCTCCAGGGCCACCGGGGCGAAGATGAAACATGAACGTGGCTGCCACTGGCCCCCGCGCTGCGCTGACTTGGCAGGCCTGCACAGGTCTCTGCCTGGTGGGTCTGCTGACGGGTTTGCTGCGCGAAGACCGCCGATTTGTCCGACGGAGTCTTGGCGAGATTGCTAATGATCGACCTCGACACACCATGTTCTGCATGGGCCCCAGCCCTCTTGCGCTAAGGTCGTCGCGCGGCAACGATGGCGGGCGTCTTTACGGGCTTTTGTCAAGGTCCGATAGACCTTGCCATACGGGACGGTGACGTCTCCTCCAGGACGTGCGGTCTCGATAAAGGCCGTGCATTCCTCGCCGCGGGACACACCCGGTTCCTGTGCTTGGAATTGCTCCAGGCACCATCCCGGCGTCGACAGACCTAGGGGGATAAAAGGAAGAGCAAGAAAGAGAGCAATGCGCAGTCTTGTCCCCTTTTTCGTCGCCTGCCCGGCGCGAGCGAGGCGTCTTCCGGTTACCGTCCTGCCGCGGCGGACAATTCCGGTCTCGCGTTCTGTCACTGTGCGCTTGCTGTTTCCAGCACTCGCCAGATTTTCATTGGACCTGGAATCCAGCCGGCCACTGCGGTCGAACGCCGATTTCGATGCATTTTCCTCTTCTGACACTGAAGCCTCCTGCTCCGCGAACAATTGCGGCGTAAGGGACCTTCACAGTCGTCAACCGCCGCGCGTGCAGCTGTCTTAAACTCAGGGTAGAGGACAAAGCAATTGCCTCTAATTCTATAATATAGTACCCAAGTTTAATTATGCCATGCCAGCAGGCTAAAATGGCGGCCTAAACGGTCGGTATAGAATGAGCGGAAGGAATGGCAGGCCCATATAGGACATGCAGCGCAGCAAGTTCCTGCGCTCAGGAGAAGGCTCAGGTCATCAAGGTCGTGTCGCGATAGGTGGCGTCGCTCAGTTGGAGCAAGCGCTCGCAAAGCGCGCTCCCCATATCGCGGTAGCGAGCGAGCGGCTTGCGGCGGTCGTTGGCGATTCTCCGGGCATAAACATGGGACCGACAGCGATCTGGCGGCTTGCGGGAGATTCTTCTCAATACTAAAGAGATTTGGTCGCGTACATTCTCGGTCAAGCTTCGCAAACGTCGGCCGCCGATTGCCACTGCGGGAGGCTCGTTTGCAGAATGACGACGTCAAAGAGGGCCGCGCCGTGACAGCTCCGTCCGGACATGCGCCAGAGACTCTTTGGGACGATGGCGAGTTCATCCTGTCCCGGGGTGCGTGGGATGGCGGGTCATTCCCGCTCCTCGCCGTCGCGCCCTCGTCGGCTGAGCCCTTGCCCGAAACCCTTGCGCGGCTGCAACACGCCTATGCGTTGCGAGAGGAGCTCGATCCTGCTTGGGCCGCCCGGCCCTTGAGACTGGAGCTTCACCGAGGGCGGTTTACACTCTTGATCGAAGACCCCGGCGGAGAGCCCCTGTTGCGGCTCCTGAGCCAGCCCTGGGAGATTACGCCGTTTCTGCGCATCGCCATCGCCATCGCTACAACGCTTGCTCAGTTTCACCGGCGAGGCCTCATCCACAAGGACATCAAGCCGGCGAATGTTCTGGTCAACTCTGTTACGAACCAAGTCTGGCTCACCGGCTTTAGCATCGCCTCGCGTCTGCCGCGCGAACGTCAGGTCCCTGCACCGCCTGATTCGATCGAGGGCACGCTCGCATACATGCCGCCCGAGCAGACCGGACGGATGAACCGCTCGATCGATGCCCGCAGCGACCTCTATGCGCTGGGCGTCACGCTCTACGAGATGCTCACGGGCGCACTGCCCTTCACCGCGTCCGACCCCATGGAGTGGGTCCACTGCCATACTGCAAGAAAACCGGCGCCGCCCGAAGAGCGGGTCGCGGGCATCCCGGGGCCGGTCTCGGCGATCGTGATGAAGCTGCTCGCCAAGACCGCCGAGGAACGCTACCAGACCGCCGCCGGCCTGGAGCGCGACCTCCGGCGCTGTCTTGCTGAATGGGAGGCTTGGCGCCGGGTCGACGACTTCGCATTAGGCCAACAGGACACGCCTGACCGGCTTCTGATCCCCGAAAAGCTGTACGGGAGAGCGCGCGAGCTCGAGACCTTGCTCGCGGCCTTCGATCGCGTGGTCACGCGCGGCGCGCCGGAGCTGGTGCTGGTGTCTGGATATTCCGGCATCGGCAAGTCCTCGGTCGTCAATGAGCTGCACAAGGCGCTGGCGCCGGCGCGCGGGCTGTTCGCTGCGGGCAAGTTCGATCAGTACAAACACAACATCCCCTATGCGACGCTGGCGCAGGCTCTTCAGAGCCTCGTGCGAGCTCTTCTCGGCAAAAGCGACGCCAAGATGAAAAGTTGGCGCGACGCCATCGTGGACGCGATAGGCCCGAATGGACGGCTCATGGTCGAGCTCGTCCCCGAGCTTAAGCTCATTATCGGCGAACCACCGCCGGTCCCGGTGCTGCCGCCACAGCAGGCGGAGGGGCGGTTCCAGCAGGTGTTCCGACGCTTCATCGGCGTCTTCGCCCGCCCGGAACATCCGCTGGCGTTGTTCCTCGACGATTTGCAACGGCTGGACGCCGCGACCCTCGACTTGTTCGAGGATCTGTTGACCCGGTCGGACCTGAAGCATCTGATGCTGATCGGCGCCTACCGGGACAATGAGGTCGATGGCGCCCATCCGCTCATGCGCAAGCTCGACGCGATCCGCCAAGCCGGAGGGCAGGTGCAGGAGATCCGCCTGGCGCCCCTCACTCGTGACGATCTGAGGCAGATGATCGTTGATGTGCTTCGCTGCGAGCCGGAGCGCGCCGCGCCGCTCGCCCAGTTGGTGCACGAGAAGACTGGGGGTAATCCGTTCTTCGCCCTTCAGTTCGTTTCTGCGCTCGCCGAAGAGGGGCTGCTCCGTTTCGATCATGACGCGGCAGGCTGGTGTTGGGATCTCAATCGTATTCACGCCAAGGGTTACACCGACAATGTGGTGGACCTCATGGCCGGGAAGTTGACCCGCCTGCCCGTCGAGACTCAGGCCGCGTTGCAGCAGCTCGCCTGCCTCGGCAATGTTGCCGAGGTCATGATGCTTTCGATCGTTCTCGGGAAGTCGAACGAGGACGTCCATTCGGATTTCTGGGACGCTGTTCGTCTGGAGCTGGTCGAGCACGTGGATGGCTCGTACAAGTTCACCCACGACCGTGTCCACGAGGCCGCCTACTCACTCATACCGGAACAGTTGCGCGCCGAGGCGCACCTCCGCATCGGAAGACTGCTCGCGGCTCAGACCCCGAAGGAAAGGCGCGAAGAGGCCATCTTCGAAATCGTCAATCAGCTCAACCGCGGCGCGGCCCTGATCACCTCACGCGACGAGTGTGAGCGGCTGGCCGAGCTCAACCTCCTGGCGGGCCAGCGCGCGAAGGCCTCTGCCGCCTACGCCTCCGCAATCACCCATTTCGCCGCCGGCGCGGCCCTGTTGTCGGAAGACATCTGGGACCGCCGGCGCGAGCTTAGCTTTGCGCTGGAGCTGCACCGGGGCGAATGCGAGTTCCTCACCGGGGCGCTGGCAGAAGCGGAGAGCCGCCTGGCGGCCCTGTCAAGCCGCGCGGCAAATACCGTAGAACGAGCCACGGTCGCGTGTTTGCGCGTGGATCTGTACACGACCCTCGATCAGAGCAGCCGCGCCGTCGCCGTCGGTCTCGACTACCTCCGGCATCTCGGCATCGACTGGTCGGCTCATCCGACAGACGAGGAAACGCGACGCGAATACGAGCGGATCTGGTCGCAGCTCGGGAGCCGCATGATCGAGGATCTGATCGAGCTGCCTCTGATGAGCGACCCTGCTTCCCTCGCGACGATGGACGTTCTGACCAAGATCGGACCGCCCAGTTTGCATACAGATGCGCAGCTGTTTTCCCTCGTCATCTGTCGGGCGGTCAATCTCAGCCTCGAGAGCGGCAACTGTGACGGCTCGTGTTTCGCCTACGTTCGGCTGGGCATGGTCGCCGGATCGCGCTTCGGCGACTATCAGGCGGGATACCGCTTCGGCCGGCTCGGCCATGACCTGGTCGAACGGCGCGGACTGAACCGCTTTGAGGGCAGGACCTTTATTTGCTTCGGAGGTTTCGTCCTGCCGTGGACGAAACATGTCCGGGCGGGGCGTGACTTGCTGCGCAGCGGCCTACGGGCAGCGAATAAGTCGGGCGACCTCGTCTACGCGGCCTGCGGCCACCATCTGACGACGAACCTTCTCGCGAGCGGACAGCCGCTTATCGATGTGCAACGTGAAGCCGAGGATGTCCTCGCGTTTGCGCAAAAGGCGCGGTTCAGGTTCCTCATTGACATCGCCGCCACTGAGCTAGAGCTGATCCGAACTCTTCGCGGACTGACGCCGACGTTTGGCTCTCTTGATGATGGGCAGTTGGAGGAGCTTCGAATTGAGCGCGGTTCCAGCCGCAGTCCCGATCTGCAGGCCGAATGCTCGCATCTCATCCGCAAGCTCCAGGCGGGCTTCTTCGCGGGCGAATATCGCGCAGCCGTCGAGGCCTCGTCGAGGGCGCAACGTCTGCTGTGGACCCTCGCTTCACATTTCGAAACGGCGGAGTATCACCTTTACGCTGCGCTATCCCGAGCCGCCTCTTGCGATTCGGCGCCAGCCGCGGAGCGGCAGCAGCACATGGAGGCGCTTGCGGCGCATCACAAGCAACTCCAGGTATGGGCGGCAAATTGCCCCGATACCTTCGAGAACCGCGCCGCCCTGGTCGCGGCGGAGATCGCCCGGATCGAAGGCCGCGCGCTCGACGCCATGGACCTTTACGAACAGGCCATCCGCTCGGCGCGGGCAAACGGCTTTGTCCACAACGAGGGCGTGGCCTTTGAAGTCGCTGCGCGGTTTTACGCGGCGCGCGGCTTGGAGACGATCGCCCATCCCTATCTGCGGAACGCGCGCTACTGCTACGTTCGCTGGGGCGCCGAGGGAAAGGTCCGGCAGCTCGAACAACTCCATCCACACCTCCGCGAGCACTCGTTCCAGGCTCCCACCGCCATGACCGGCGCGGCGGTCGAGCAACTGGACGTTGGGGCGGTGATCACGGCCGCGCAAGCAGTGTCCGGCGAGATCGTTCTCGACCGGCTGATCGAAACCTTGATGACGATCGCACTCAAAAACGCCGCGGCTGAGCGGGGGCTGCTCATTCTGCTGCAGGGCGACACGCTGCGGATCGAGGCTGAGGGCAGATCCGATCAGAAAACGGTCAAGGTCACGGTACGGCGCGAGGCCGTCACACCGGCGGACATACCCGAATCCGTTCTGCATTATGTGGTCCGGACCCGCCAGAGCGTGATCCTCGACGACGCCTTGGCTCAAGACCCATTTTCGACGGATGACTACATCCGTGAAAAGCGCGCCCGTTCGGTCCTCTGTTTGCCCCTGGTGAAGCAGGCCAAGCTGATTGGACTGCTCTACCTCGAGAACAACCTGGCGTCGCGCGTGTTCACGCCGGCCCGGATCTCAATTTTGGAGTTGCTGGCGTCGCAGGCCGCGATCTCTTTGGAAAACGCCCGCCTCTACGGCGAGTTGATGGCGAGCGAGGAGCGCTGGCGCAACCTGTTCGAAAGCGTCCCGGTTGGCGTATCCATGATCGGTCCGGACCGACACTATGTCGCCGTGAACCCGGCCTTTCAGAAGATGACTGGCTATTCTGAAGCAGAGCTCAGTCACCTCTCGCCCGTCGACATCACCCACGAGGACGACCGAGTCGCCACCGGGGCGATCATCGCGGCCAATGAAGCGGATGAGCCCTACTACGCACGGCGCATCGAGAAGCGCTACCGCCGCAAGGATGGCGGCGTGATCTGGGCGGAGGTCGATGCCTTTCTCGCGCCGGTTGCCAGAAGCGCGCCGTTCCTGGCCGCGGTCGCCGTTGACATCACCGAACGCAAACGCGCCGAGGAGGCGTTGAGGGACGTTCGGGCGGATCTTGAGCGAATGGCGCGGCTGACGACGATGGGCGAACTCACCGCGTCGATCGCCCACGAGATCAACCAGCCGCTCGCCGCCATCGTGACCCAGAGCGAGGCCGCGTTGCGGTTTCTCAACCGGGATGAACCCGATCTCGACGAAGTGCAGGATGCGCTGTCCTCGATCCGGCAGGACGGCATGCGCGCGGCCGAAGTGATCCGCGGCCTGCGGGCGCTCGCCAGAAAATCCGGGCCGCAACTGATCCGGCTCGACATTGACGACGTCATCCGGCAAGTGCTGGCGCTCGCCCGCGGCGAATTGGTTCGGCACGACGTCGTCCTGCACACGGAGCTCGCTGCGGGCGACCCGCCGGTGATGGCCGATCGGGTTCAATTGCAGCAGGTGCTTTTGAACTTGATCATGAATGGCGTCGAAGCCATGAGAGGGGTAACGGAACGCACCAGGGTGCTGACGGTCTCCTCGATGCTGTCAGAGCCAGACAATGTCCTCGTAGCGGTAGAGGACACCGGCAAGGGGCTCGATCCGGCCGTCAGGGAACGCATGTTCCAGCCCTTTTTCACGACGAAACCGGACGGCCTTGGCATGGGACTCGCCATCTCCCGGTCGATTGTCGAAGCCCACGGCGGACGCCTGTGGGTGTCGCCGCGCGCGCCGCATGGCGCCGAATTCCGCTTCACAATCCCGTTCTGGGGAGAGCAGTAGCAAACGGCGCCATAGGCAAGATGGCCTGTCTCACTCCGACAAGACCGGAGGCCGCCAGAACAATCGCCGCCGGCCGCGGGACGAGCGAAGCGAACTTATTTCACGCCCCAAATTTTCTTGTATTCGTCGCGGTAGCCGTTGTCCGGATCGAACACATTCTTCGGGCCGCCGTCATACGCAATATTGGCCGCCGTCACCAGATGGACGCTCGGCACGTAGCCCGACCATTTCTCGTGAGCGAAGGCGCGATTGATTTCGTCTGCGAGCTGCCAGCCCTGCATGTTGAGCGGCTCCGGCACGGTCGCTGCCTGATAGTCCTTGTCGCGGATGCGCTGATACGCGGATTCCGAGCCGTCGCCGGCCGATATGTTCTGCGGATTGCCGTCGCCTTTCAATCCCGCGACCTGCAACGAGGGGCCCATGGAGTCGTAGTAGAGGTCGTTGATCGCGAGCGAGTGGGTCCATTTGTCGCCGAATTGCTGAAGCAAGGTCGTTGTGAGCTGCGGCACACGATTGGCAGTGTCGGCGAGCGGGGTATCCTCGAACGCGAGCACCTTGCAGCCGGCGCATTTCTTGATCTCAGCCTCCATCGCGCGGCCTTTGGCGATGGCGATGGCGTAGGCGGAATCGGCAAAGACTACGACTCCCGCGTTTCCATTCGAGTCCGCGATCGCCTTCATCGCCGCGACCCTGGCCACCTCCATCGCGTCGGTGGTGACATTGGCGAAGACGGGCGCCCCCTCCATCGGACCGGGCTTTGGCCCCGCGTGCCACCCGACGATCACGATGTCCTGCTTGGCGGCGTCCTCGAGCCCCGCCTTCTGTTGGACCGCGTCGCTGCCGCCTACAACGATCGCGTCGGGCTTCAAAGCAATTGCTTGGCTAAGGGCCGCAGCTTGGCCGGACACCGTGCCCTGGCCATCGATCTCGCGATACGTCCACCCAATCACGTCGGCCGCTTCTTTCAGGCCATGCGCGACGCCTAGGATGCCGCCGTTGCGCATGTCGCCGGCGACATAGACGATCGACTTCTTGCCGGCTGCATTCGGCCCGGTTGTGGGGCCGTCCCATTTGTCGGCGCGGCTCGTCGCTTTCTTGACGACGACCTTCGCTTCGTCGACCAGCGCGTCCGCCCGCGCCGCCCCCCCGACGAAGGCAAGCGTCAGCGCGCTCGCCACCGTCATCACGAAAGCCCTTTTGACCATACGTCTTCCTCCGGGTTGCGACGGCCGCGTCAGGCGGCGGTCCTCTTGTTGATTTGGCTCTCGGCCGCGCTGCGGCGGCGCTGGGCGTAGCCGGCGATGCCGATGGCGACCAGAAGAGTGATGCTGTTGAACATCGGCTCGACCCAGAACGAGCCCCCGAACTGCTGAATGCCGGCGATGCCGACGGCAAGAATGGCGACGCCGATCAAGGTGCCCCACACATTGACGCGCCCCGGCTTGATCGTGGTCGAGCCCAGAAAGGCGCCCACCAGCGCCGGGAGCAGATATTCGAGGCCGACGCTCGCCTGACCAATCCTGAGCTTCGAGGCCAGGAGCACGCCAGCGACGGCAGTCAAGAGTCCCGACGCGACAAACGCGGCGACGGTGTAGCGTCGGACAGGAATGCCGTTCAGCGCCGCGGCCCTGGGGTTGGCGCCAATAGCATAGAGATAGCGGCCGATCGGCAGATGTTCGAGCACGAACCACAGGATGAACGCGAGCCCGAGAACGTAAAATCCGGTGATGGGCAAGCCAAGAATCATAGTGCCGTTCAGCGCCAGAAATCCGTGCGGCAGACTGCCTAACACCTGCCGTCCGCCGGTATGCCAGAGAGCAATGGCGTAGAGCGCGGTGCCGGTTCCGAGGGTGGCGATAAACGAGTCGATAAAGGCGACCTCGACCAGAATCCCGTTAATCAATCCGACCAGTGCGCCGAGCGCCAGGACGATCGCCACTGCGAGCGGCCAGGGCAGCCCGACCATGGTTTGCAGGCTGATCGTGAGGATGTGGTAGAGGACGATGCCGTATCCAACCGTCAGGTCGATCTTGCCCGACGCCATCGGGATCATGGCCGCGAGCGACAACAGCGCGATGATCGCCTTGTCGGCGATGATCGAGCGCAGATTGAGAACGGTCGGGAACGTGTCGGGCAGAATGATGGAAAAGAGCGCGATCAGGAGGACCGTGAGAATCGGCAGGCCGTAAACCGCCAGGAGCCGCGTCAAGCGAGTCGCGAAAGACGCGTTCTTCAGCTCGGCGCGGGTGGGCTCCAGAGCGTCGGAGCGGATCGAATTCGTCGCCATCGCTCGACCCTCGCTGCGCTTTTCAGGCTGCCTCGGACGCTGAAGCTGCGGTGATCACCGACTCGGTTGTCAGCGCCGCGCCCTTGAGTTCCGCGATGATCCGGCCGCGATTGAAGACGAGGGCGCGATGGCAGATATGCGCGACCTCCTCGAAATCGGTCGACACCACCGCCACGGCCAGCTTTTCCTCAAGCGCGCGCTCGATCAGGCGATAGATTTCCGCCTTTGCGCCGACATCAACGCCGGCGGTCGGGTCCTCGGCGACGAGCAGTCGGCGATCTGTCGCGAGCCAGCGTCCGACGACAACCTTCTGCTGATTGCCGCCAGACAGGCTCTCGAAGGACAATTCAGGGGCGTTTGGGCGAAGGCCGACCGAGGCGCCGAGCGCAATCGCCTTTCGCGCTTCGGCGCGCCCCGACAGAATCGATAGGAGGCCGCGTCCAGAAGCGCCGGGATTGAGAAAAGCGTTTTCGCGCACCGTCAGGGCGGACGCCACGGATTCCTCCGCCCGATCGCGCGCAAGCAGGCCGACGTTCGCGCGCACGGCGGCGCGCGGCGAAGAGAGATCCGGCCGCTCGCCGTCGATCAGGATCAAGCCCGTGTGAGGAACGGCGCCGAACAAGGCGCGACCAATTTCCTCCTGACCCGCGCCCCTCAAGCCCACGAGTCCAAGCAATTCGCCCTCGCAAATATCGAAATCGACCGGACCCGCGCCAGGCGTCGCGAGGCCCTGCACAACCACTCGTCTGGCGCCTCGAGCGCTGTCGGACTTGCGGAAGAGCTCAAACGTCGAGCGGCCGACGATGAGGCTCACTAGTTCGTCCGGGTTCGTTTCCTCGACCGGTTTCTCGCCGACGAGGCGGCCGTCGCGCATCACCACGACTCGGTCGGCGATGCGGAAAATTTCGTCGAGCCGATGCGAGACATAGATCATTCCAACGCCGCAGCCCCTGAGCTGTCTGATGGCCTCGAACAACCGCTCAACCTCGTCTGCGGGAAGACTGGCGGTCGGTTCGTCGAGCACGAGAAAATCGCAGTCGACGACCAAGGCGCGGGCGATCGCCACCAGCGATTTCTCGGTGCGGCTGAGGCTTCGCACCCTGCGGCTCGGGTCAATCCGGCCGCCGACCAGGGCCAAAGCCTCCGCTGCGCGCATCTCAGCGCGCGGCCAATCGATGGCGCCTAGACCCCCGAAAAAGCCGCGCCGTGGAAAGCCCCGGGCAAGCGCCATGTTCTCGCTGACCGTCATCCATTCGACAAGGCCCAGGTCCTGATGCACGAAGGCGACACGCTGGCGCTCATCCGCGCGATGACGATAAGGCTCACCGTCGATCGTGACGGTTCCGCCGTCGGCTGCGACGATGCCGCCGAGAACCTTGATCAGCGTTGACTTGCCGGCGCCGTTTTCGCCGAGCAGCGCGACAACCTCCCCGCGGCTAACCCCGAAACTCACGCCTTTGAGCGCCTGCGTTCCGCCGAACGCTTTGGCGACATTCTCAAACTGGAGGCCGCCTGCTTGCGTCAATCCCGTTCCTCCCAAGCCGAGCGTATTTGTTCGCTGTCAGGTTGGTCAAGTTGTGGCTGATGGCGGACGCAGCACGTCAGGACCTCGCCCTCGTCGTCGACGGCGCGTCACAGGTCAATCACCGGCCCATCGACTTTCAAATAGATTTCGTCCTGATGCGAAACGCCATTCGGCTTTAGCGGCGCTTGCGCAGATCGGCTGTGATCATCGGCCGGGCGGGTTTCTCCAACTGAGCTGCATCCCCTATCGGGACGCGACCCTGGTGACTCCGAGGCGGAACTCCATCGCCTCTCGGATGGAGAGGATCATACGGAGGTTTGCTCCCGGGAAACCAACAGCACATGCGGGTCTATCGACGTAGGATGGACTGACAGTGCGAAGAACTTAATTATGGCTTCTCTTTATATCTTCGGACCAAGGGATGCTTTGAATGGCGAAGATCATATGCGTCCTCTGCGATGACCGCGTCGAGGGCTGTTCGAAATCCTACCCCGGAGACGAACGCCCAGGATCATCGCCGGCTATGGCCTGCGCCCCGGAGGCCGCAATAGGCAGGAGGATACGGTGGTAAAACTGGCGCTCATCGTCATCATCTTTAGTGCGCTGACGGCTGGCGTCGCAGCCCATGCGCAAGACGACGACAGACTCGTCGCCCCGGAACTCAGCACGCCTGCGCCGGGGCAGCTTCTCAACAAGGATTATCTTACGGCGACCGGCGCGACCGTCGATCGGCCCGGCGTTCCGCTGGCGACCGGGCCGACGGCGCTCGACCGCGCGATAAGGCAGCAGAACAACCGTATCGACAACAGCATCTGCGACGGTTGCTGACCCTACGCGAGTCTCGACGGCCGCCCGAGGGGAAGGGGTGAAAGCGATGAACAACGCGGTTCCGGCGAACGAACGCAGGGCGCTTGCCTCCTGCACGGCGCTCTCGTCGGGGTCCCTTGGCGGCTACGGTCTGCTGGTTCCGGGGACTTGAAGGGCGAAAGTCATGAGGAAGCGTTCCGTCGTCTTGGGTGTTGTCGCCACGGCCTTTATTGGCGGCGGAATCGGCTGGCGGGTGATGACATTGGGCGCAGAGCCGCCGCGGCCGGACGCGCCCCCGCCGCCGGTGCCGGTCGTCGCGACAAAGGTTCAGGTATCGGATGTGCCGATCGTGATAACAGGCATCGGCACCGTCGAGCCCTACAACGTGGTCGACGTCCACACGCAGGTGACCGGGACGCTCGAGAAGATCGGCTTCGTCGAGGGCCAGGTGGTGAAGCCCGGGGATCTGATCGCACAAATCGATCCACGCCCTTACCAGGCGGCGCTGCAGGAGGACGAAGCGATCCTCAAGGTCGATGAGGCGCATCTGGCCAATGCCGAAGTCAATCTCCGCCGCTACCAGACCCTTTTTAAGCAGGACTCCATCGCAACGATGCAAGTCGACGACGAAGACGCAAAAGTCAGCCAGCTGAGGGCGACGATCATCCAGGAGAACGCCACAATCTTCAATGCGCGGACGCAACTCGGCTACACGACGATCACGGCGCCGATCGCCGGCGTGACCGGCATCCGCAAAGTCGATGTGGGTAATATTGTCCAGCCCACCGGCGCCGGCGGCGACACCACTCCGATCGTGACGATCACGGAGATCCAGCCGATCTCCGTCGTCTTCACCCTACCGCAGAAAGACCTTCAGACAGTGCGGAAAGCCATGAAGGATGGCGCGCTGACCACCGTCGCCTACAGCCAGGACGACACGATGAAGCTCGACGAAGGCTCGCTGCTCCTGGTCGACAATACAGTTCTGCAAAGCTCCGGAACCGTGCAGCTCAAGGCTACTTTTCCCAACAAGAACGATAATCTATGGCCCGGCCAGTTCGTCAACGTCCGACTGAACGTGGCTGTTCGGCATGATGCGATCACGGTTCCCATCACGGCACTGCAGCAGGGTCAGGACGGTCAGTTCGTTTTTGTTGTCCGGCCGGACGGCAAGGTGGAAGAACGCCCGGTCGTCGACGAGCAGACGCTCGATGCCCGCGCGCTGATCAGCAGCGGACTTGAGCCCGGCGACACGGTGGTCGTCGCCGGACAGTACCGTCTGTGCGACGGCGTGCAAGTGGTCCAGGTCCCCGCCAACGACCCGAGAGTGCAGAACACGACCGAGGCCAGCGCGGGAATGCTGTGATGAGCATCTCGGCTCCCTTCATCGGCCGCCCCATTGCAACGAGCTTGCTGATGGTGGCGATCGTGCTGCTTGGCGCCATCGGGTACGAGTTGCTGCCCGTGGCCTCGTTGCCGAACGTGTCGTTCCCGACGATTACGGTTACGGCGCAGTATCCGGGCGCAGACCCGCAGACAATGGCGTCCGCCGTCGCGACGCCGCTCGAAAAGCAGTTCGGGCAGATCCCGTATCTCACTCAGATGACATCCTCGAGCTCGACGGGCTATACAGCGATCACCCTTCAGTTCGCCCTGAGCGACAATATCGACGCCGCCGCAGAGCTCGTCCAAACCGCGATCAATGCCGCCCAGGGCCAGTTGCCGAAGGACATGCCGACCCCGCCGACGTACAAGGAGGTCAACCCTGCGATCGCCCCGGTTCTGACTCTCGGGCTCTCCTCGATCGTCCTGCCGATCACCACTGTCGACGACTATGCCCAAAACATTGTCGCCCAGAAGCTGTCAACGGTCCCGGGCGTCGGATTGGTCAACATCGGCGGCGCGCAGACCCCGGCGATTCAAATCCAGCTGAATCCCGCACAATTGGCGGAAGACGGCCTGGATCTGGAAGCCGTGCGGACGGCGTTGACGGACGTCAGCGTCGACCAGCCCAAGGGCAGCCTGTACGGCAAGCAGGACGCCTATACGCTGCAGACCGACGATCAACTTCTTTCGCCGGACAAGTGGAACAATCAGATCATCGCCTACCGCAACGGCGGCCCGATCCGGGTGCGTGATGTCGGCAAAGCCGTGGTCGGATCGCAGAACATCACCGTCAGAGGTTGGGTGAATCTCAACCAAGGCGTCGTGCTCGCGATCGAACAGCTGCCGGGCGCCAACGTGATCGACACCGTGAAAGCGATCAAGAAGGCGCTGCCGCAGATCGAGAACGACATACCCCCGACAATCAAGGTTTCCGTGATTTCGGACCGCACCATCACCATTCGGGCGTCGGTCGCCGATGTCCAGCACACGTTGATGCTGACGATCGGCCTGGTGGTCGGGGTCATCTTCCTGTTCCTGCGTAGCGCATGTCCGACTCTCATTCCGGCTATCGCGCTGCCGGTGGCGCTCATCGGCACGTTCGGCGTGATGTATGTTTTCGGCTACAGCCTGGACAATCTGTCGCTGATGGGCTTGTCGATCGCAGTGGGCTTCGTCGTCGATGACGCCATCGTCATGGTCGAAAACATCGTGCGGCATCTCGAGATGGGGAAGACCCCGATGCAAGCGGCGCTGGATGGCGCAGCCGAGATCGGGTTTACCATTGTCTCCATCTCGATCTCTCTGGTGGCGGTGTTCATCCCGCTCCTGCTCATGAGCGGCATGGTCGGCAAAATGTTTGAGGAATTCGCGGTGACGGTCACGACTACGATCATCGTTTCGATGTTCGTGTCGGTGACGTTGACTCCCATGCTCGGCGCGCGGCTGCTGCGGAAGGAACATCCTGAACGCCAGGGGCGACTGTCGCGGGGACTTGAATGGGGCTTCGACGCTCTGCTGGCGGCCTATGACCGCGCCTTGGTCGTGGCGCTGCGGCATCGCTTCGCCACCCTCATGTCGATGCTGGCCACGGTGGCTGCAACGGGCTGGCTGTTCATGATCATCCCGAAGGGTTTCTTTCCCGAGCAGGACACCGGCCTCATCCTCGGCATAACCGAGGCGGCGGAGAGCATCTCTCCGGACGGCATGGCGGCCGTCCAGCAAGAGGTCTTACAGACGGTTCTGAAGGATCCCGCCGTTGCGTCGGCTGGCGCCTATATCGGCGCCGGCATCGCCACGCCAACGGAAAACCAGGGGCGGGTCTTCATCACGCTGAAACCGCAGTCGCAACGCCCGCCGGTCAACCAAGTCATGGCGCGGCTCAGCCGCGATGTGAGCGACATTTCGGGAGTCCGGCTGTTGATGCAGGCGGTCCAGGACATCAACATCGGCGGTCGGCTGACCGCAGCGCAGTACCAGTACACTCTGACCGACACGAATTTGAGCGAGCTGAACCAGTGGGGGCCGATCGTGATGAACGCATTGGCGAAACTGCCTCAGCTGACCGACGTAACCAGCGATCAGCAATCCTCGGCGCCGGAGCTCGCGCTGTCGATCAACCGGGACGCGGCCTCCCGTCTCGGCATCACCGCGTCCACTATCGACAACACGCTCTACGACGCCTTTGGCCAGAGGCCGATCGCGCAGCTCTTCACGAGCCTCAGCCAGTATTATGTCATTGAGCAGGTGGATCCCCGTTTCCAACTTGGCCCCGATGCGCTGCAGCGCATCTACATCGCCTCGCAGACCTCCGGCATGGTCCCGTTGAGCGAAGTGGTCACGCTGCACAAGACGACTACGCCGCTGGCCGTCAACCACCAGGGGCAATTCCCGTCGGCGACCATCAGTTTCAACCTCAAGGGAAACGCGCCGCTCGGTCCGGCGGAGGCGGCGGTCAACAAGACGATCGCAGACCTGCATCTGCCTTCGACGATCGAAACGGGCTTCCAGGGCAACGCGCAGGCCTTCCAGGCCTCGCTGTCCAGCGAACCGATCCTGATCCTGGCGGCGTTGGTCGCGGTCTACATCATTCTCGGCATGCTGTACGAGAACCTCGTCCATCCGTTGACGATCATCTCGACTTTGCCGGCCGCTGGTCTCGGCGCCCTGGTGACCTTGTACGTGTTTGGATTCGGCCTCGACGTGATCGGCATGATCGGCATCATTCTCCTGATCGGCATCGTCAAGAAGAACGGCATCATGCTGGTGGACTTCGCCCTGGACGCCGAGAAGACCCGCGGACTGAGCCCCGAGGAATCGATTCATGAAGCCTGTCGGCTGCGCTTCCGCCCCATATTGATGACCACGATGTGCGCCTTGCTCGGCGCTGTTCCGCTGATGCTGGGGACGGGAGTTGGGTCGGAGTTGCGCCAGCCCCTGGGCTACTCATTGGCGGGCGGACTTGTCGTATCGCAGGCTCTGACGCTGTTCACCACCCCGATCCTCTACCTGTATATGGAGAAGCTCGGGCGCCTTCTTGCGCGGTTCCGCGCAGGTTCGGGAGCGTATGTCCCGGTCGCAGCCGAATAGACGCGCCTGACCGGCCATCGTCGACTGCTGACTTCTTGAAAGGATTGGCGCTCCCCCGAGCGGCCTTTGCCCGCCGCTGGTATCGAGCGGGTTCACGCGATCTAGCCGCCACTCGACCGGTGCTTCGAACAAGATGGGTCGCCTGATCTCACTCTGACGCTCGCTCCGTCGTTCGCATTTTGTTCCAATGGGCAGGAGCGGCGGCGACTGCGACAAAGCTTCGCACCATGGTCGTCCTTGATCCGTGAGATAATAGGCACATCAACGGGAGGTCACGCCATGTTCGAGAACAGGGACCCTTGGCCGCTTAGATGCCCGCAATGCGGCGAAGAATTTGTCGTTGAAATCGGGAAGCTGAAATCTGGCAAGGTGCCGCGCTGCGCATGGTGCCAAGCCCTCCTCCCGATCACTGGCGAAATGTTTATGGCGGCCCTGACAAACGCCCGCGCTGGCGAGTTTGATCCTTGGGCGAGCATGACCCGGATTCGCCCGGTTGTTTAGGCTATCGATCGCACGAACGTTCAGAGTTCCACGCACGGACTGCGACACGGCCTTGGCAAGGGCTGAACCCAGAAGGCGGTAGCCCCGTTCCGCCACCCAGTCTGCGCCGTCGCCTAGCCCGAGGACCGGGAACGGGCGCGAGTCGCTGCACGAATCAATCCGCCTACAGCCAAGCATGAGAGGCCGACCCCGAGTTAGACTCCGCCGTTTTCGCGACGATGGCCAACATCGGAGCGAAGCCAATCCTCGGGCCGGTTCACGAGCGCGAACCCTGTCACATAATCCGATTTATTGATGTAGCTGCGTGCGGCGGCGGTCAGCCCCTCGACCAAGTCGGCCCTGTATCTGTCGCTGGACGCATCGAGCGCGAGGTTGGTCATAATAACAAGAACGTGTTGTTCGACGCCGTCCTCAGTGCGGGCGCTAAAGACCTTCGCGGACGTTGCGAGCGGATGAGCGAACAATTGCGCCATGCTCCCTTGTGTGGGCGACCATATCAGCGTTTGCGCCGGTACGCCACGCGACGGAATTGTTACATCCGATGAGTTGTGCCGATGGGACTGATTTGACGCCGCCGCAAGCGCGACGTCGCGGGTTCACGCTCTTCGATCACAGAGTTAGGTTGTGTTTCCGATGGGCGCGCCGAATGCTGGCGCTTCGGCCCCGCTGCCAACGCGATACACATCGCCAAAGGGCGACAAGGTTTCGGAACCTTCGGCGAGCGTTGGAGTTCTTCAATAGCGGCGACGGGCTTTCCGCCTCGATCCGCTCAGTCCACACAGTTCCCGGACGTCCCGTCATGTTCCTATCCTCCGAGACGATGCCAACTGGCGTCGTGTTCAAGGTGTTCATTAGAGGAGACAACGGACAGTGGTGCATCGCGTCCTGCCACTGCTCCCGCCGCGAAGCCGAGCGGGCCGCAGATGTGCTCATGGTCCGTGAGGGGTTAGTCGCTCGCGTCATGCTGTGAACGGGCCAGCGAGCGAAGTTCCGCCGCCCGCGTGAAATTGCATGGACGTTAGGCAATAAGCCCGCAATACCGGTGGCGGCGTCGTCGGGTTGTGCGGGTCGTCGACAAGTTCCTGACGGGCCGAGTGCAGTCGATAGAAGCTGCCTTGCACTCTTATGTTTTTCAGAAATAGTCCGACAACAGCATGCTGCTGACATGCTACCGCAGAGCGTAACGTCCTCCAATTATCGTTGAGCCCTGCTGCAAGTTTATTCGCGTGACATTAATTATCTTAGCGGCGTGTGTTGGTGTTGACAGAGGGCGAGCCATGCCGGATGTTCTCGCCGAAGTCGCAGGCGCACTTCAATTAGTCCCCAGCGACTGAACAATATTAGTGGAAGTCAATACGGTTAATGGGGCCGGCAAGACCCTGAACCGCATCGAGGCCCATTGGGAGAAACTGCACGATGTCTGAGTGGAAAGTCTTCTATCGAGACAGCCTCGATCACGACCGAATTTCTCCGAGTGTTCCGAGCAAAGAAGCCGCTCTTGCACAGGCCAGAAGCCTCCATCGAGACAAGCGGGCCGAAATATATAAGATTGAAGGAGCTACCGGAGGCATCGTCCCTAAAGATGAAGTAATGCGTTGGGTGTCCGCCCACAGGTGGCGCTGACCAAAACGGATACGCTCGTCTAAGCCGTCGTTGACAATGTCATATTACGCGCGAGGTCCAACGGGGATTGCTTGTTGATAGACCGCTTTCCGAGCGTGACGCCCTATTGGATCGTTTTACACAACGCTGCCGGCTTGTGAAAACCATTATAAAGGGATAATCACTGATGGACTTTTTGATTTGGACCCGGTGTCATTGGACCCCCCAAACAACCGCTGATTTCTGCTATGAAGTCAGCTGATCCGGGATCATCGTTTCACCGCGCGCAATTGCCGCGGTCGGCAGTGCGACGGCCGAGACTGCGGCCGACCAGAGGGTCGCCGTCGGCGCGTCGAGCTTCTCGCGCAGGCGCTTGATGATCAGGAGATAGGCGGCGTAGAGGCCGTCGCCGCGGCGAGTGCGAACGCGTCGCCGGCGCCAACCCGGGCGGGCGCGGCCATGCCCGCCATCACCCAGGCGCCGACCAGGGCCAGCATGAGCGCGAGCCAGACGCGCCAGGGCGGATTCTTGGCAAAGAAGAGCGCGCCGCCGATCACCGTCAGGATCGGCGCGACGTTGCCGATGAAGGTCGCATTGGCGACCTTAATCCCGAAGATCGCGAAATGGAACGAGTCGACGTCGACGGCGAAGGCGAGCCCGGCCAGAATCAGGGGAACCGCAGCCGGCCAGAGCCTCGGCGCGCCTGCCCGGGCGCGGCCGGCGGCCTTCGCCCAGACGGCTAGCGCCGGGACCGCAAGTCCCATGCGCCAAGCCGCGCCGGCCAGCGGTCCGACGTCGAGAAAGCGGACCAGAATGCCCGACCAGGCGATGATCGCGGTCCCGGCAAGGAGGGCGATCAGGCCGCCGCGATCGACGGATGGCTCACGGGGTGTCTTGGTTTCGGCTTTGCCGCTCATCCCGACCGCGCTATCCGATCTGCCGGGCTCGGGCCAGCGCGCCACGCTGCGCCGTTGCCTTTTGACCGGGAACGACCTCGCCGATGACGGCTGAAAGCAAGCGAAACGTCCTGCTCGTCGATCTGGACGGCACCCTGACCGAACCGGCCGAAGGCATTGTCGGCAGCTTTCGCCATGCGCTCGAGGCGATGGGACTCGCGCCGCCGCCCGCCGCCGATCTCGCATGGATCATTGGCCCGCCGCTCAGGCGCTCGTTCGCCGAAATGCTGGGCGGGGCCGGGAACGTGGAGGAGGCGCTCAGGATCTATCGGGCGCGCTACGGGGCCTCTGGGCTCTTCGAGGCCTTCGTCTATGAAGGCGCGCCGGAGATGCTGGAGGCGCTCCGGGGTGAGGGCGTCCGCCTCGTCCTCTGTACCTCAAAGCCCAGCATCTATGCAAAGCGCATTCTCGAGCGCTTCGATCTGTCCCGCTTTTTCGACGCGGCTTACAGCGCGGACCTCGACGGCCGCTTCGAGGACAAAGCCGACCTCATCGCCCATATCCTCGCCGATCGGGTGCTCGCGCCCGAGAACTGCGTCATGCTGGGCGACCGCAAGCACGACGTGATCGGCGCCAGCCGCAACGGGATCCCGACCATCGGCGCGCTCTGGGGCTACGGCGGCGGGGCCGAGCTTGCCGCCGCCGGCGCCGCCGTCCTTTGCGCCCGCCCGGCCGACGTCCCGACGGCTTTCGCGCAGCTTTCCTGACCGCGCTCCGCATGGCACAAACGCCTCGCCATGACCGACCCCTCTTTCCCCGCCAACTGGCAGCCGCTCACGCCGCCCCGCGCCGAGCCCCGTCCTGTCCGGAAATCGGCCCACGGCGTCAGCTGGACCGACGAATACGCCTGGATCCGGGCGGAGAACTGGCAGGAGGTCCTGCGTGACCCGGACGCGCTCGCGCCCGACATCCGGGCGCTCATCGAGGCGGAGAACGCCTTTGCCGACGCCGTCCTCTCGCCAACCAGGGATTTGCAGAGGACGCTCGTCGCCGAGATGCGGGCGCGGCTCGCGGAAGACGACAGCGAGCCGCCCCAAAGCGACGGACCCTGGGCCTATACCACGCGCTTCCGGCCAGGCGGGCAGCATCGCATCGTCTGCCGCAGGCCGCGCGACGGCGGCGACGAAGAGACGCTCCTCGACGGCGACGCGCTCGCGGTCGGCAAGGCCTTCTTCAGCCTCGAGGCGGCGGTCCATTCGCCCGACCACGCCAGGCTCGCCTGGGCAGCCGACGACCTCGGCTCCGAGCTTCTGACGATCCGCGTCCGCGACCTCATGACGGGCGTGGACGTCGACGACCGCGTCGTCAACGCGGCCGACGACATCGTCTGGACACACGACTCGTCCGGCTTTCTCTATGTCGAGCAGGACGAGAGCCATCGCCCTTTCCGCGTGATGCTACACCGGATCGGGACCAGCCAAAGCGACGACGCAGAAGTCTTCGCCGAGCCCGATCCGGCGTGGTTCATCGGCGTCTCGGGGTCGCTCAACCGGCGGACTGCAATGATCGACGTGCATGGCCACGACGGGTCGGAGACGCATGTCGTCGACCTCGCCGCGCCGACCGCCGAGCCGCGCCTCGTCGACCCGCGCCGCTCCGGGCATTTCTACGACGTGCTCGACCACGGCGACCGATTCTTTATCCGCACCAACGCCGGAGCCCGCGACTTCAAGATCGTCGAGGCGCCGCGCGCCGACCCCGGCGAGGCGAACTGGCGCGACGTCGTCCCGCACCGCGACGGCTGCTACCTCATCGACGCCGTGCTCATCGCCGGCCATCTCGCGCTCTTGGCGCGCGAGATGAGCCGCCCGCGCCTGATCGTCATCGATCTCGCAACAGGCGGCCGCCATGACGTCGCGTTCGACGAAGAAACCTACGCGCTCGGCTTCGAGACGCTGTACGAGTTCGACAGCCCAAAAATCCGATTCGCCTATTCGTCGATGGCCCGGCCGGAGGAGATCTTCGACTACGACTGCGCCACGCGCAAGCGGACGCTGGTGAAGCGCCAGACCATTCCCGTGGGCTACGATCCGGAGCGCTACGTGACCCGGCTTTTGTTCGCGCCGGCCCTCGACGGCGAGACCGTCCCGGTGTCGCTATTAATGCGGCGGGATGAGACACTCGACGGCTCGGCGCCGCTCATCCTCTACGGTTACGGCTCCTACGGCTACGCGATCGAGGCCGGCTTCTCGACCAACCGGCTTTCGCTGGTCGACCGCGGCTTCGTCGCCGCCATTGCGCATGTGCGCGGCGGGACCGACAAGGGCTGGCGCTGGTACGAGGACGGCAAGCTCGCCAAGAAGCCGAACACCTTTTCCGACTTCCTCGCGGCCGCGCGCGGTCTCATCGCCGAGGGCTACACGAGCGCCGGCCGCATCGTGGCGCAGGGCGGCAGCGCCGGCGGCCTCCTCATGGGCGTCGTCGCGAACGTCGCGCCAGAACTCTTCGCCGGGATCATCGCCGACGTGCCGTTCGTCGACGCGCTCGCGACCATGATGGACGAGACGCTGCCGCTGACCCCGCCCGAATGGCTCGAATGGGGCGATCCGATCCGCGACCCCACGGCCTTCGCGACGATCCGCGGCTACAGCCCCTACGACAACGTGACGCCGAAGCGCTATCCGCCAATCCTGGCGCTCGGCGGCCTCACCGATCCGCGAGTGGCTTATTGGGAGCCGGCCAAATGGGTTGCGAGGCTGAGGGCGACGATGACCGGCGGCGGGCCGGTCCTTTTGCACACCGACATGGACGCGGGCCACGGCGGAAAGCCCGGCCGCTTCGACCGGCTTGAAGAGGTCGCCCGCAACGCCGCCTTCGCGCTCGCCTGCGTCAGCGGAGGCCTCACTGCGACCTGAACGCCCGCAAGCAGGTCGGCGGGAGGGACGCTGTTTCCAGTTCGGTTTTGAGCCTTTTCAAGGCGTTCCAGCGTCTTTTCCAGACAGCCCGGGAGCGTGCGCCTCGAGCGCGAGCGGGGTTTGCGGCGGAGGAAGACGGCGGGGGCCCGAAATGGGGCGCGCATCGGGCGCGGCGAAGCCGTGGTAGCGGTCAAGTTCGCGAACGATCTTCACCACGCGATCGATGGCCTCAAAGTTCGCTCCGGTCTCCGAATTGTACATGGATCCGTAGGAAACAAGCAGGGCCTCATTCAGACGGCTGACCTGCACGGCCAAAAACTCGGCCGGCGGCTGGGGCATCCGCCGCGCCAGGATCTCCCGCATGAGGCCGCGCATCCGGCTGTACGACAGCCCCTCCCGGCCGGCGATTTCGGCAACCGAGACGCCGCGGTTGAGCAGGCCGACGATCCGCCGCTCCCGCTCGGCCCTTTTCGCCCGCGCCGCCTGACGCGTCTCGCGCGACCGGTCGCGCGGAAATGGGGGCGGGGAGGGGGAGTCTTCGGGGTCGGACATAAATATTCTCCAGAGCGGATTTGAGAACAAATCTAGTACGAATTCGGGAAGCGCGCAAGACATTGTTTCTGTAAAAGAGAATCCCGGAGAGCCTCCGACCGCTTCGGTTTGTCGGGCTACGTCGCAGACGAACGGACTCCGGGCCGACAGGGGTCAGGAAGGTTGGGAGCCCGGAGCGAAGCCGCCATAGGCGGGACCGACTGACTGTTGCGGGCGTTCCCCGACAGCTGGGCGAACGGGTCGTATCGGACCTTTTGTGGCCATTCCTCGCCGTCCCGGTACGGGAGGAGGGCGCCAAAAGCGGGCAGTCCGGCGCACATCACGGCATCAGCACGATGTCGTCCGGTCGCCAAGTCTGGTTAAACCACGGCTCGAGCGGGCCGTAGAGGCGCAGGATCGTCCACCAGCCCTTGCCGGGGATTGTCTGCACCCAGTTAGCTTCCTTGCCTGGCGGCGGTTTGGGCCCGAAATAGACGTCGACCGAGCCGTCGGCGTTCGCTTGAACAGCCTTGTTCTGCTCAAACTCGGGAATTGCTGGTCGGTCTGCAGCGTCGAGCGGGTCTGGGTGTCGTTGACGATGACCGACCAAAACGCCTTCGCCGGGATGTTCGGCGGCAGGTGCAGCTTGTAAGTCTTGCCGCCGTCGAGCGGGTTGTTGTCGGCGTCCTCGGCCGTCCAGGGATAGGTCTAGCTTCTCCAGTCAGAAATCGTACTTGAGGAT
>NZ_JBKQOT010000859.1:0-4041 GCF_052145395.1 Roseiarcus sp. | reverse complement strand
CAAGCGGTTCCTCCGCCGCGGCGGGCGATTCCGCAGCAGGTCGTCCCACTTCCGGCCCTGGAACGCCTGCCGGCGGAACCTCGGGCTCGGCAGGCTTGCTGCTGGTCGCTTGCCCAACAGCAGGAGGAACCGCCTGGACCGGTGGCCACCCCTCGCTAGCGACGCTCGAGCGAATGCGGCCTGTTTGAGGAACTTCGCGAACTGCGGATAGACTGACCGGCGCAGGCCGACGCGCCTCGAACGGAGGACTTGAGCGGATGCGCCTTTCGCAATTCATCGACGACAAGGGCCGGCGGGCGTTGGCGGTGACGGCGCGCGGCGAGAGCCGGCTGGTGAAGGGCGTCCGTACGACCCGCGATCTCGCCAACCGCGCCATCGAAGCGGGCGTCCCGCTGCGCAAGGTCGTGACGGAGCTCGGCCTCGGCAAACCGGTCGATCTCGCGCGTGCGCTGAAAGAGAAACGCGTGCTTGCGCCGATCGACTGCAAGGACCCGGCTCGCCTCCTCGTGAGCGGCACCGGGCTCACCCATCTCGGCTCCGCGGAGGGGCGCGACGCAATGCACCGCGATCTCGCCGATCCAGCGAAGCTCACGGACTCGATGCGGATGTTCAAGCTCGGCCTCGTCGGCGGCAAGCCTGCCCGCGGCGTTGAGGGCGCGCAGCCCGAGTGGTTCTACAAAGGCGACGGCTCGATCCTGGTTCCCCCGGAAGGCGATCTCATCAGCCCGTCCTTCGCGCGCGACGGCGGGGAGGAGCCGGAGATCGCGGGCGTCTATCTCATCGATCCCGAAGGCGCTCCGGTCCGCATCGGCTTCGCGCTCGGCAACGAGTTCTCCGACCACGTGACCGAAAGAGAGAACTACCTGTGGCTTGCCCATTCAAAGCTGCGGCCGGCGAGCTTGGGGCCTGAGCTTCTGGTCGGCGACCTGCCGGCGGACGTTTTGGGCGTGTCGCGCATCCGTCGCGGCGGGGAGATCGTATGGGAAAAGCCGTTTCTGTCGGGCGAGCAGAACATGACGCACGCCATCGCCAATCTCGAGGCGCATCACTTCAAATACGCGCAATTCCGACGGCCAGGGGACGTCCATGTCCACTTCTTTGGCACTGCGACGCTGTCGTACAGCGACGGTTTCCGAACGCAGAAAGGCGATGTGTTTGAAATCGCATCGGAGGTCTTCGGGCTGCCGCTGCGCAATCGCCTCTGGGCGGCGAAGGCGGCGAAGGTGAAGGCGCGGACGCTGTGAAGCGCCCGCGCCCGCAAGGCCACTTTTCCGGCGCGTCAGCGTTCGCCTGTGTTGTCGCGGCGCGCCCTGCTTCGACCGTTCAGACGAACTTTACGGCGGTCGGGTTGGCGGCGAGGGTCGAGGCGGTGACGCCCGCAAGCGTCAGGCTGTCGCCGTTGCTGTCGGTGATGGTTGCACTGGATGTGGCCGTCGAGACGTGACTGAGGACGGCGGCAAGGTCCTGGGCCTGCGTCATGGTGTTGTTGAGATAGGAGAAGGCGGAGATCGACAATTGCAAGGTGTCGGGGTTCGCTCCGGTCGCGAAGCCGTCGATCGTCTCGTTGCCGAACCCCGAGCTGAAGGCGAAGGTTTCCGCTCCGGCGTCGCCCGCCTGGATCGTCTCATTGGCATGGTAGGCGAGGTTGAACGAGCCGTTGCCGATCGCGAAGCGTTCGGCCGAATTGCCGCGGGTGATCGTCGCGTTGTTCTCGAAAAGATCGATCTCGTTCGACGACCCGCTCAGGTTCAGATCGTCCGCCGCGACTTCGTTCGCGTAGTCGATGGCCTGGTACGACGAATAGGGCCGGCCCTGAACGTTCGTGTAGGAATATTCGTTCGCGGAGCCCGAGCGCAGGGTCGAGAAGGAGAGGGTCGCGCCTGCGGCGAGGTCTGTCGTGGACTGGCTGGACGTCAGCCCGAAATTGGCGGCGGTGAGCGTGAACAGGCCGGCGATCTGGAACACCAGGTCGGGCGTGGTGTCTCCGGCAAGCGTGGCCTGGACGGTGGTGGTGTCGGTCGCCGCATCCTGCACGTAATCGACCTGGGCGCCGGCGCTGGTCAGCGCGTTCGTGCCGATGAAGGTGAAGTTCTGAACGCCCGCGGCCGTCAGATTGGCGTCGATGTGGCTGAGGCCGATGACGTCCTTGGCCGGGTCGAAGTTGGAGATCTCGCTCGGCGAGTCACTGCGATTGGGGTTGATGAACGTGAAGACGTTCGCTCCGGCGCCGCCGAAGATAAACTCCCTGCCAAACCCGGCGACGAAGTTGTTCTCGGCGCTCCCGCCGAACAGATGCGCGCCGAGGCTGCCGTAGAGCGTGGTCGGGCCGGTCCCCGAGGCGCTGACGGTCGATCCGCTGGCCGAGACGAGGAGGTTCGGGGTCGGCACGCCGGCCTTCTCATAGGCCGCCCAGGCGCTCGCGGCATACCCGGGGTTGGTGTAGTCGAAAATGACGTTGCCGCTCGTCGTCACCCCTGTCGCTGGGCTAGGGTAGAAAGCGTAGTAATCAGCGAAGCCGAGGTAGTTGCCGGTGATGGAGATGTTGCTGAACGTCCCCTCCGTTCCCCCGGACGCCTGAATGTTGGCGCTCCCGCCGAGCAGGAAGTTACCGCTGACCGTCACGTTGCTGACGCTACCGAGTTCGGCTGTGATGCGGATGCAATCGTTGGGTCCGACGGTTTCATTCGGGTCAGCGGTCCAGTCGATGAAATTGTCCGTGATGGAGAACGGCCCGGAACTGTCTGTGATCCAGATCCCGTCCGGATGCGCGCCGGTCGAGTTGTTGCCGGCGCCTGAGAAATAATTCCCGGAAACGACGCCCGATCCCGTCAAGTCGAGCGCGTCGCTGGGCGAATCAATGAAGCTGTTGTTGGTTATGGTGACTTGGCCCGCCGACACCACCCAGGCGTTTTTGGCGGAGGCGGCGTCTTCGCTGTTGAAGGTGTAGTTGGTAATGGTCGTATTTGTGCAACCGTTCGCCACCTGGATCGAATACCAATTGGTCGCCGACGCGCCGAAAGAGCAGTCCTGGATGGTGACATTGTTGGCTTCGACCATGACCGTCGCGCTGCCGAAGTCGTATCCGCTCAGGACCGCGCCGGCTTGCTTGACGTAGACGGTATTGTTACCCGGAGAGTAAGTGATCGACCCGCTCGACGGCAGCGCGCCGAGCGGCTTCAGCGACGTCGTCGCAAGGGGATTGCCCGTCGGGGTGTCGATGCCGGGAATCTTGACTCCAGGATCTGCGTTACGAAGCAATTGGATTTCCGCGCTCGTGTACATGCCAAGCCCTTCCACATATCATGTGCCGAGTTCGTGATACCCGAAACTTTGTGCTTGACGATAAATGCGGCGGCGAAAATCCTAACAAGTCGGACGGTTCCACCGCCGTTCTACGCGGCTTGCATGATCGATGACAACATAAAAGCAATTTTAAGCTTGGGATTCACGTCCTGCTTTGAGGCTTGTCAGCTGCGATGCGAGGGTCGCGCTGCGGTCGATGGTTGCAGCGCCGGCAAAACTCGGCTCACCCTCGTCGTGGGAAGACGTGCGCGCTGTCGGCTTCTCGGGTTAGCACTGGGATGCCGCGCTGTGCACTCGATGCGCATGTTCATGCTCGGCTTCGACAGCCTGTTCGTCAGCGACAACTGGAGAAGCTGGCGAACGCAGGCATCCCTCATCCCAGAGACGCCGCGGTTCACGTCGGCTTCGCGCTCGATCCCCCGGCGCGCCCGGCTTCGACCGTTCAGACGAAGTTCACGGCGGTCGGGTTGGCGGCGAGGGTCGAGGCGGTGACGCCCCCAAGCGTCAGGGTGTCGCCCGTGCTGTCTGATATGGTCGCACTGGCCGCGGCCGTCGGGACGTGACCGAGGACGGCGGCGAGGTCCTGGGCCTGCGTCATGGTGTTGTTGAGATATAGCGGGATTCCGCGCCCTTCCGAAAATCGTTTGACCGAATCAGCGGGATCGATTCCAGTCGCCTGGTGAAGACGAATCGCAATTTCCTCAGCGCAGCGGATCGGGCCGACCTGGTGAAGATCGT
>NZ_JBKQOT010000858.1:0-3272 GCF_052145395.1 Roseiarcus sp. | reverse complement strand
CGGCTGGACGTTGGCGTGCTCGGCGCGAAACAGCGCGCACGCGCGGTCGCGCGCGATATTTTCGACCGCGTCGGTATATTGTTGCCCACCGTAATAGCGCCGGCCGGGATAGCCTTCCGAGTACTTGTTGGTCAGCACCGACCCGAGCGCCGCCAGCACCTCGGGATAGGTGTGGTTTTCGGAAGGGATCATCTCGACGCCATCAAGCTGGCGACGCTCCTCGCCGGCGATGGCATGCGCTATATCGGGATCGAAGGACTCGAGTTTTGCGCGATAGGCGTCCATGGGCGTCTCCCCTCAGGAAGATGTGCCAACCTCTTACAGTCGGCTGCCCAGGCGAACGGCATTCGAGGCCGCGCTTCCCGATGGTGCCCCATCTCAAGCTCGCCAGTCACGCGGCGCGTCAATGATGGCGCAAGCCCTTGCTCCCGGCAAGTCGGCATAACGAAGTCTGCGAAGAGTGGTCGTTGGTGAGAAAACGGCCGGGATTCCCCTCCCCCGGGTGCGCCGCAATCTCCGATGACCGCTAAACGTTGGCGCCGGCCGTCTGCTGCGCGCAAATAGCGGTCCTTACCCGACGGCGCGGCGAACGGGTCAATTCGACCCGAAGGCGACTTCGCGCAAGCTTCCGGTGAGTGCCGCGGCCGCGTGCAGCATGACGCCCACCACAATTGCCGCTACGGTTAGCGCATGCCTTGGCAACATATCCGTATCGCTCGGTTCGGCGGTCCCGAGGTCCTGGAACTGGCGGAAGAGTAGACCGTTCCGGACCTCGCGGCCGCCGTACGTACGGGCGGCCCTGAAAAAATGCGCTGCGTGGACGACGACGGGGTTCGTGGAGCATCGGAGCGCGACGGGTCCAGAGCGTCGTCGCGGGGGCCTTTTGAGGACGGCTCTGCTTCTGGGAGGCATGGGGCAATTTCTACCAGCGGCGCAGGGCCCATCGAGTGCGCCGTCCGAACTGAAAAGCGAAGCGCGTGCGCCGCAAGTGCAAGCTCTTAAGATTGATTCATAGAGGAAATACGGTGCGAGACCAAAGCCTAGATCTTATCATCTTCGACTGTGACGGCGTATTGGTCGATTCCGAAATCATCGCTGCGCAAGTGGAAGCCGCTCTTCTTTCAGAATCAGGCTATCCAATTAGCGTCGGCGAAATGAAGGAACGGTTCTGCGGCATGTCATGGTCCGATATCCTGAGATCGGTCGAAAGAGACAGCGGCCTTGAACTCATGACATCGCTGTTCGACAAGTCGGAAGCGATCCTCGACGAGCGGTTGGAACTCGATGTTCAGGCTATCGATGGTGTGGCCTTCGCGCTGTCGCAGCTTCCCTATACGCGGTGCATTTGCTCCAATACGAAGCCCACTCGGCTCGACGCCATGCTGTTGAAGGTGGGCTTGAGATCACTGTTCGCGCCTCACATCTTCTCCGCCATAACCCTTGGCGCGAAAAGCGCAAAGCCGAAGCCTGACATATTCTTACATGGTGCCAAACAGATGCGAGCCGATCCGAAGAAAACCATCGTTGTCGAAGATTCGATTTACGGCGTTCAGGGGGCGAGGGCAGCGGGCATGAGAGTTATCGGATTCATCGGAGGCTCCCATACCTATCCCGTTCATGCAACCCGGCTGATGGAGTCCGGTGCGGAGGTGACGATCTCCGCAATGCAAGACCTTCCACCGGCAATTGCGGCACTCGTCGTCTAAAATCGCTCTGTTTCGTGCATGGACGCCCCGGTGGATGCAAGGAGATTTGGCACGATCCCGGTCGTGAACGGAAACCCCGACTTCGCCGTCGGCAAAACGACGCTCAACGACAACGTCTCGGTCCAAGGCAACGCGGGAACGGTCACGAATTCCGACGACTTGAAGCTCGATGCCACCCATTCCATCGTCGGAAGCTTTACGCAGTCGGGCGGGGCCTGCTCCGCCCGGTCGACGGATGTCTGGACCTGCTCCGGCCGCTTCACACTGAGCGAGGTCACGAGGGCCAACTTCCTCACCGTCGACGTCTCTACGCGCGCCGCCGCTCCCGAACCCTCGCGACCTGCGCGATGCTGGTAGCCGGCTTCCTCGCTCTCGGCGCCCTCATGCGCCGCCGGCGGAAGCTGGCGATCGCCGCCTGACCGGCCCGGGCGACCGCCCGGGCCGCTTCGTCAGGCGAACTTCCTCTCCATCGTATTCCGTTCGAGGGCATGGAGCTGTGAGCGGCGGAGGAACTTCCGGTGTGGGCGGACCTTTGCCGTTCCCGGGTGATGCTGGAGGGCAGGTGTCGCGCCCAATCCTGCCTTCCACGCCGCTCAATGTTTCGGGTTGATCACGCGGCTCCTTGCCGCGAACGCCCCTTATACTGATAGTGCGGACTAAGCCTTTCCCACTATTCCTCCTACGACCGCGCTGCCGCTTTCATGCCTTCGATCGTCGTGCTTCTTCCCCGGCCGCCCAGCGAGCGCCAGAGCCACGGTCGTAACACTGAGGCAAACGCGCAAGAAGCCCAGCGCAGCCTATGTAGCCCGTGGAATGAAGACATGCTGTCGCCGAAAGCTGCTGGACGGGGGGATGATCGGAAGGCAAGGGGTTTTCCAAATCGGGACGGCCCGAAATGGACCGCCCTTGAAAACCTCGAGACCGCCGGCGCGCAGCAGCGCATAAACTGAAGTGAAGGGCCGATGACGTCAGTTCGCGAGTGGCAGTTCAAGAGGAAATTTCGCACCAATGCCTACGGCTGGCGCGCATCGAGTCTCGCCATCGGCCGTCTCAAGGAAGCCGCCGCCGAGATTAGGTCTGTGGCGAAATCCGATCCGGTCGCGGCGGGAGACGGCGTCGCGTCGTTAATGGAGCGCATCTGGCCGGCGTTCCAGGGAATTGACACCTCGTCCGGCGCCCTTGGCGCTGCGGTCTTTCGCACCGTGAATGAGCTAATCCCGATCCTGACTGTCGCGTCGGCGGACCACGCGACCAGAAGCAAGTGGCTCGAGAGATTGTTCGAGGCGGTGCAAAACGACGACGTCGAATATCCGGCTCCGCTCGAAGATCGCTGGGGCGAGATCGCCCAATACCCGGACCTGATCGACGAATATGCAGACCGAATGATCGGAATGGTGCGCCGCGTCTGGGCCGATCGGCAAACCTTCCAGCATGTGATCGGAACATCCATCTGCTTGTCGTGCCTGCTTGAGGGCGGCCGTTACGACGAACTTCAAGAACTCCTGTCCACACGGCGGATGAAGTTTTGGTCCTCGCACAGGTTTGGCGCCGAGGCTTTGGTTCGTC
>NZ_JBKQOT010000857.1:0-3420 GCF_052145395.1 Roseiarcus sp. | reverse complement strand
TAGTCTGTCCGAACAATGAGCGAAACCGCCGAAGGAGGATATGAAATGCCCGGTCTTACCGGAAAACGCGCGGACACTAAGCTCACTCCAGCGGATGATCGGCGACATCGTCTCAGCGACTCACCCCTCGCCCGGGAAAGTCTCATCTTCCTGCTGTTCCTGCCGGAAGAGCATCTAGGTTGTATAGTTTACACGTGGGTCAATGGCGAGAGCAAAGCGGGCTCGATGGCGCTCGTGTTCGGCGAGGACAACGAACAACTCTTCAAGTTCCACACGGAGAACGTTAAGGTTCCGCGAGACTTCGATTTCGACGAGTGGCGCGTCGGTGAGGTTCATCTTCGCCACGGCGCTCCCCACGAGGAGGCGTTCGTCTCATTCCACTGTCGGGATCAGCAGGGTCAAGAGTTCGGTCTCGACTACGAATTCCGCGCCATGACCCCGGCCTTCACTTATCATGATAATTCAGGTGGATGCCCGCCCTTCATAGCGGACAATCGCCTTGAGCAATCCGGTCGGGTTCGCGGGGTCATCACCGTCGCAGGCAAGCGTATTCCGTTCGATACTACTGGACACCGAGACCACTCGTCGGGGACCAGGGACTGGACCGCGTTTCATCACTACAAGTGGCTGAATGTTCAGAGTCCCTCCGGTATCGCGATCAACTTGATGGATGCTCTGGCGCTCGACACTCGCTATCAATTCGGATACGTCGACAAGGGCGGCATTCAATCCCCCGTGACTTCCATTGTAGCGGACGTTGAGCGAGACGCGGAGCACTACACCTATACATCGGCCCGCTTCAAAGTTACCGACGAGCTTGGCCGCGAGACCGAAATCTCCAGCGGACCGAGGACTTCGCTGGCCGTGTGGCCGGCAGGCGGGCTCGAATCGCACGATGCCGCGGGCCCTTGCACAGTCGACGGCGTTCCAGCCCTCATGCATTTAGAAGAGGGATGGGAGCCGGAGTTTGTTCGACGCCGCAAAGCCATGATGTCGCTCCAGTTCGACTCGAAAGAGGCTGCGCGGGTGCTCACGGTCAATCGCTCCGTCGGCGCGACAGAAAGCGTGTGACTGGCATTTCGCGCGAGGTGATGTCGCCAAGTCTTCTGTCAGGGCGGCGCGTGTCCGTGGATAGCCGCGCGTTCTCTCGCGTAGGGCGCGTACGAGTCTTTCAGGCTCGCAAGATTGAGCAGCATGACGGCCACAACCCGATTGGACCCCGGCCGCATGACGGACGTGCGTACCCACAGGCTTTCGGTGCGGCGGCTGGCGCTCATCGCAACGACTTCGCGCTCGAGTTCATAGTCCTCCGCAACGAAGAGGGGTCCCTCGACGAGCCGGATCTCCTGATCGGCGAAAAGTCCGACCGCGGGGCCTCGAACAGGAAAGCCGTCGTCGCGCGCCGTATACTGGAAGAGCACGCTGAGCATCTCGAAGGGAATGACGACCAGTCCCCATTGGTTTTCGCTCGCCGTCTCGAGGTCGTAGAGCCACGAAGGCTCGGTTATGACGGCGAGCTTGCGTCTCAGCGAGAACGGATAGAGCGCGCCCATGGTCTGGTCGAAATCCATGCGCACGCGCTGGCGCGCGGTCTTCATGCCGACCCAGACGTCGGCGAGAATGGCCGGGTCCTGAAGCGGTGGCAGCCCTTCGGCGAGACGCCTCTCGAGCGCCGTCGGACCCTCGGCGCCAGCGACGGACGCCGTGCCTCGCAGAACCTCGGCGCGGTCTCGCTTGATCATCCGGATCTCCGTCTCGCGCGCGCCGGGTGGCGGCTTCACGATGACCGCCTGCACTTCTTCGCCCTCGAAGGCGGCATTGCGGTAATGCGCCGATAGGCACCCCGATTCGAACCACGCGTCGCCCCAGAGCCGTTCGCCAAGCGGCGCGAACTGGCTGAAATGGGTCGGACCCTCGATCGTGCCGCCCTTGAAGCCGAGCCGTTGCGCCGTCGCATCGTCGTGGATCGAGACGTGGTCGTCGTAGACCTGCTCAGCCAGCATCTGCCGCGGGCTGCGCCACGGCCCGATCAGATTGACGCCATCGTCGAGGATTTCCGTTTCGAACGCTCTTCGCAGCATGGGGATTCTCAAAGCAGGCCGGGGTAAGCGCCGCCGTCGATCAGAAGGTTCTGGCCGGTAATGTAGCTCGCTTGCGCCGAGCAAAGGAAAGCGCAGGCGGCGCCGAACTCCTCTGGTCGTCCGAAGCGGCGCGTCGGATTGGCGGCGAGAATCTCTTCGGTCACCACGCCGACTTCGCGCCCCGAGCCCTTCGCCAGCGCTTCGAGGTTAGCCTTAAGGCGGTCAGTTTCAAACGTGCCGGGTAGCAGATTGTTGATCGTCACGTTGTGCTCGGCGACAGATCGTGAAAGTCCGGCCACGAAGCCCGTAAGCCCGGCGCGGGCGCCGTTGGACAGGCCCAGAAAGCCGATCGGCGCCTTGACCGCATGCGAAGTGATGTTGACCACGCGACCAAACTCGCGTGCGATCATGCCGTCGATCGTCGCTTTGATCAGTTCGATCGGCGCGAGCATGTTGGCGTCAATCGCCTTGATCCAGTCTTCGCGACCGAACTTGCGGAAGTCGCCAGCCGGAGGGCCGCCTGCATTATTGACGAGAATGTCCGGAGAGGGACACGCATCGAGCAGTCTGCGGCGCCCCTCCTCCGTCGTGACGTCTGCCGCGATTGCCGCGCCGGTTTTCGATCGGATCTCGGTCGCGGCCGCCGCGAGCGGCTCGGGGCGGCGGGCCGCGATGACCAGATCGACGCCTTCGCCGCCCAGCGCCAGCGCGCAGGCCTTGCCGAGACCAAGGCTCGCCGCGCAAACGATCGCGGTGCGACCTCGCAAATAGAAATCCATGCCTCAGTTCCCCTCGGCGTTCGGCAGCGCCATGCCGGCGGGCCTTGCGCCCCACATGCAGAAGCTGGTCGGCTCGAAGCCGAACTGCCGTGGCCGATGCGAGGCTTCATCGGCGATCTCGTCGACTCCCACCGAGTATTCGAACACGACTCCGTCCGGCCCCTTGAAATAGAGGAACCGGGCGCCCGAGGTCGGATGACGCCCGGGACCGAAGACAATCGGAACGCGCTTTTCGTTCAAAAGATAGTAGGAGCGCATGACATCGTCGTTGCTCGCGACCTGGTGGTTGATGTGCTGCAGACCGGCCTTCGGCGCGCGCACAAGCGCGATCGTGTGGTGGATCGCGTTGACGCGCATCAGCGGAATGTCGCCGATCCGGTCGCTCACCCTCGCATTGCAGACTTGCGTCCAGAAGATTTCGTCACGCGCCGGATCGGTCGAATTGAGACCGACGTGGTTGAACCCTGTGACGCCGCAGTCCCGCGAAGGAAAATATCGTTTTCCGCTGCGCTCCGGCCGCACCGCGAGTTCTACGCGGTTACCGCTCGGGTCGTCGAAGG
>NZ_JBKQOT010000856.1:0-7454 GCF_052145395.1 Roseiarcus sp. | reverse complement strand
GGCGCGCATGCAGCGGCGTCACGCCGGCGAACGACACGCGCACCGCGAGCATGCGTCCTTCGGCGCCGTCGGCGTGCGGGCGCACCGCCGCCTCGACAGCGCGCATCAGGGAGGCTTCGTCGTCGTGTGCCTCCGCGTCGACGACCACTTCGGCCCAGCGGGCGCGGTCCGTCGCGACGCGTCTCACGGCGTCGACCCGGCCGTCGGCGACATCGACGAACACCGCGCCCTTTTCCCCGCATTCGCGCACGCTGCGGCCTTGCAGGTTGCCGGGATAGACGATCCAGGGATCGCGAGAGACGATCTCGAAGGCGTGCACATGGCCGAGCGCCCAGTAGTCGTAACCCTTCGCCGCGAGTTCGGCGGCCGTGCAGGGCGCGTAGTTTTCGTGGCCCGCACGACCGCAGGCGGTATGCAGAACGCCGATGTTGAACCAGCCGGGGACCGGTTCGGGGTAATCGAGCGCGTAGTTTTCGGCGACCTCGCGTCGGGGAAAGCCGCGGCCGTGCAGCGCGACGCGCAGTTCCTTGAGCCGGTGCGTCTCCGGTCGCCGGGTCGAAAACTCGAGGACCTTATCGGGCCAAGTCAGCGAACGGGTCACGACGCTATCGGCGTCGTGATTGCCGCGCAGAAAGAATGTCGGAACGCCCCGATTGGCGAGGCGGGCCAGTTGGCGATTGAAGAACAGGCCGATCGACGCGTCCCTCCAGTCGCCGTCGAAGACATCCCCGGCGATGACGGCGAAGGCGACCTCCTCCTCGAGCGCCCGCGTGACCAGGTCCTCGAAGGCTTCCCGGCTCGCACGGGCGAAGCGGGCGGCGACGTCGCCGTCCTTTTGCGCGAGCCCGAGCAGCGGGCTACCCAGATGCAGGTCGGCGGCATGAAGGAATCGGAAGCTCATCGCGGCCATGCTAGTCGAGAGCGCTTCCGCCAGCGAGGCAAAGGCCGCACTCGGCCGTGGATAACGCGCCCGGGGTTCGACTTGTGATGGCGGCCGCCTTGGGGCATAGGCCGCGGCGAGGCCGGGGCGTCCCGGTCGCGACGACGGATATGGATTTGCGTAACGGGCGGCGGACTTCAGCGACATCCGAGAGCGTCGAGAACGCGACGCGCATGCGCTTGAGCCGGTCGCTGCACGGCCTGTGGCGCAAGGCCGTGCGCGGCCCGCTGAAGACGCTGCGCGCGCGCCTGCGCAGCGCGGCGGCGGCGCGCGCGAAGGGCGGCCTCCCGGTCTCGGTCGATTGGGAGACCGAGCTTGCCGTCGTTCCTTTCGAGGGGCGGCTTCCGCCGCCTCACGCGCAATGCAGCGTCATTGAAGCGACGCGGTACCCCACCCGGCTGCATCCGCTGACGGTCAATTCCACGACCACCGAAGCGATGCATTATGTCCCCCACACGGTCGACGCGCCGGCGATGACGCTCGAACATCTCGTCGACCAGTACTGGTTCCCGAAGCTCGGGCTCCTCGTCTCGCAGGAAGCCCGGGTGTGGCGGCATTCCTTCCTCGGGCCGTTCCGGGAGGGTTTCCTCTCGTCGGTCAAGGAGATCGTCGACCGGCCAGGACCCGACGGCGCGCCCGCGCCCGTCTTCTTTCCGGAGCGGCTCGCCGGCGCGCCGAGGATCGCGGAGGAACGCCTACTGATCGCCAACTCGGAGAAGCCGAACTACGGCCACTACCTTCTCGACATGGTTCCCTTGATCCATCTCGGCGCGAGAATGCGGGCGCCGATGCTGACCTGGACGCTAAAGCCCTGGCAGCGCAGCCTCATCGACCGGCTCAATGTCCCTCCCGGGCTCATCCGGGAGATCCGGCCGCACCCGGTCTTCCTCGAGCACGCGATCGTCAGCAACCGCCACAGCGGGATCAGCAGCCAGAACGCGCATCCCCAGCAAAAGGACGTCTTTGCGGCGATCCTCGCCAATGTGCGAAAAGCCGCGCCGGGCCTCGAAACGCCGAAGCGCGTGCTCGTCTGCCGCAGCCTCGCCAACAGTCGCAACATCGTCAACCGCGCGGAGATGATCGAGGCCCTGAAGCCGTTCGGCATCGTCGCGGTCCAGCCGGAGAAGCTCTCGTTCGACGAGCAGGCGCTGACCTTCGCCAACGCCGACGTCATCGTGTGCGAGTTCGGCGCGGCGACCGTCAACGCCCTGTTCTGCCGCCCGGACGCAAAGGTCGTCGAAATCATCGCCGAGGGTCAGCACGATCCGTGGTCGTCGCATCTCCTCGCCATGCTGGGGCTCGAGCATGTCGTGCTGTTCCAGCCGCAGACCGAGGACGCGCTCGCGAACGCCCCGAGGCACATGAAGGATTCGCCCTTCTCTTACGCGGTCGATCTGGCGAAGCTGGTCGAGACCGTGCGGGCGCTAACCGCCGCCTAGGCTCAAAGAGCGGGCGGGAGACCCGACCGGCCGACCGCCGCAAGTTCGCCTCAAGTCGGCCACATGCTCGAAGCTCCCCTTCCTGACGGAGGTTCCGACATGGCGAAGATGCGCGCGATGGTCGTTTCAAAACCAGGTGGTCCGCTCGAAGCCGTCGAGCGCGACCTGCCTGAGCCGGGGCCCGAGGAGCTTCGCATCCGGGTCATCGCCTGCGGCGTCTGCCACAGCGATGCCGTGACCGTCCAGAAGTTGTTCCCGTTTATCCAGTACCCGCGCGTGCCCGGGCACGAGGTCATGGGGGTCGTCGACGCGCTCGGCCTTGGCGTCAAGGGCTTCAAGGTCGGCGACCGGGCCGGCGTCGGATGGTTTGGCGGCTCGTGCGGCTATTGCCGGCATTGCCGGCGCGACGCGGCCTTCGCCTGCGAAACAGTGACCGAGATCAGCGGCGTCACCCGGGACGGCGGCTACGCCACGCACATGGTGGCTCGGGCCTCCGCGGTCGCGCATGCGCCCGACGATCTCGACCCGGTCGAGTCGGCGCCCCTGCTTTGCGCCGGCGTCACCACGTTCAACGCGCTCCGCCACAGCGGCGCCGGCCCCGGCGATCTCGTCGCCGTCCACGGTGTCGGCGGCCTCGGGCATCTCGGGATCCAGTTCGCCGCGCGGCAGGGCTTTCGCACCGTCGCGGTCAATCGCGGGCGCGACAAGGAGGCGCTGGCGCGGAAACTGGGCGCAACCGATTATATCGACAGCGACGCCGAAGACCCGGCGAAGGCGCTCGGCGCCATGGGCGGGGCGAAGGCGATCCTCGCCACCGTCACCGACGCCGCAGCGATGCAGTCGATCGTCGGCGCTCTCGGGCCGAACGGCGTCATGATGGTGATCGGGGCGGTGGGACCGATGACCATCAACCCCATCGATCTGATCTTGAAGTCCGCCTCCATCCACGGCTGGTATTCGGGAATCGCACGGGATTCGGAGGACACGCTCGACTTCAGCAAGCTGAACGGCGTCGCCTCGATGAACGAAATCTACCCGCTCGACAAAGCCCAGGAAGCCTATGACCGGATGATGAGCGGCAAGGCGCGATTTCGGGTCGTGCTCAGGATGGATGCCTGACAGAACGGGACGGCGTCCGCGCGAACCGGACGACGTGCGCTTCCACCCGCTCTCGCCGGCCGCGCGCCTCGACAAGCTCGCGCTCGCCCGTCAGGACGCCGTCCGGCGCCGTGAGGGCGCGCCTCAGGTCGCCCGAGATCACGAGGCTCGCGTCAATCGATTTGCAATAGTCGCACAGCCTTGCCGCGACGTTCATCGTATCGCCGAAAAAGGCAAGCTGGCGCTTGGCGTCGCCGCATTCACTGACGACGACCGTCCCGGCGTGGATCCCGGCGCGGAATGCGGGGACGACGCCGAATTCCCGTTCGTAGGACGACGCAAGCGCGTCGATCTTGCGTCCGATCGCGTCGAAGCAGGCGACGCAGCGGCCGTTGCGCGTTGGATCGTCGCTGAGCGGCCAGCTCACGATCACCTCGTCGCCGACATAGGCGTGCACCGCTCCGCCGAAGTCGGCGATCGGCTCGTCGATGTCGAAGAAGAAGCGGGTGATCAGATCGTGAACCTTCACCTCGCCCATCGCCTCGGCGAGCCGGGTCGAGTTCGCCATGTCGAGAAACATCACGATCAGTCTTCGGCGAGTCGGGCGGTGGTAAACGCCGAGCAGCGCGCTCATCAGCAGCGGCGCCCCGATCAGGCGCTCGAGTTCGATCACCACGCCGACGACCATGGAGAAGGCGAAGCTGACCGCAACGATCCGCACAAGGTCGCTCGTCACCCAGCCGCGCCCGACGTCGGCATAGAGGATGAACTGCAGGACCAGGCCGACGGCGATAAGCGCACCGGTCAAGGCGAGCGCCTTCACGACGACCTCGACGGCCAGCGGCAGCTTGCGGAGCGCCACGCCCGGCCAGTTCCCCGCGTCGAACGCGGTCTGAACGGCCCAAATGGTCAGGCCGAGACACACGCCGTGCATGCCGCTGCGCAAAAACTCCAGGAGCGTCCGCTCTGCTTCCGGATCGAAGGCCAGCCGGTAGGCGAGACCGCCGATGAAGCCGCCGACGATGGCGACGATCGGAAAGCCCCTCCGCATGCCGACAGATCGCGGAAGGACCGGACGACGGTGAGGGTCGCGCGCCGGCGAAAGGCGCCCGGACTGCGCAATCTCGTCGTTTGGCCGGTCCATGAAAGGTCTCTTTACCACCGCGAGCCGGAGCAGCGGAACCTTTGGGCTTGCGGGCGGCGACGCGGTTGCAGACTCGGCTCTTTTGGCAATACCATTCCGGTCAACGGGGGGCGTCTCGGGAACGCAGTTGCGAACTGCGGAGGTCATGATGCCGATGTGGGACTGGCGGTTTGGCGGCCGCCCGGCGCTGGATGGTCTTCTTCTGGGGCTGGCGCTTCTGGCCGCCGAAGCCCCGGCGCCCGCTTTCGCGTCCGATCGCTCGACCTGCAAGTACTTCAGCCAGTTGCCGGACGACTGCGCCGCCGCGGAGCAGCGCAAATTCGACAATCTGCGCGGCTACCGGTTCGAAGAGATCGACCTCTACGCCCGTGACGTGATCAAGAAGGTCGTCTACGTCAGCATCTACAACACAACCGGGCAGAACGACGGGGACGACACGCGCGACTCCGCGCCGCAGGATTACGCAGCGCATGTGGATCCGAAGAAGGTCGCCAAGAAGTTTCAGGCGGTCGCCGCATGGACGAGCCCGCCCCGGTACTGGGCGGTGGACTGGCTCGCCGACCGGGTCGGCGCGGTGCGCAATTTCGACGGGCTCGACGCCGCCTGGATGGGCAACGGTCCGGCGCCGGAATCCAGACTCTCGGCAAAGCCGCCGTCGGACGCCTATCGCATGGAGTGGTTCCCGCGGACCGCGATCGAGGGCTTCAAGAAGGGAGCGAAGGTCTATTTGCTCGACGATCCCAAGAGCCACACCTGGGTCCTGACGGCCTACACCGGGGCGCACGACACGGCCGTCGACGATCTCGATTCGCTCGGCGACCGGCTTAAGCTGCCGCAGGGGTGGAAGTTCCGCAGCGTCATGCTCGACAAGGAGCTGATCCTCGAGGCGAAGGGCGGGTACGCCGCCTCGACGCAGGACGACAAGGGCGACGTCTACCACCTCGCCGGGCCAGGGCAGAGCAACTTCACCCCTTGAGCTTTCCGGACAGAGGATACGCGATGGAGCGGAAAAAGGCCTCCGACTTCCCGCAGGGGCTGTTGGATCTGTTCGACGCCTATGTCCACGGCGGGATCAGCCGACGCGCCTTCCTCGACGGCGCGCAAAGATTCGCGGTCGGCGGCGTGACCGTCGCCGCGCTTTTCGACATGCTCAGGCCGAACTACGCCTGGGCGATCCAGGTCCCGCCGGACGATCCTTGGCTGACCGCGCGCAGAGTGAGCGTCCCCTCGCCGCGCGGGACCGGGACGATCAGCGGCTATCTCGTCCGTCGGCGACGACGGTGAAGCTTCCCGCCGTCATCGTCATCCACGAGAACCGCGGCCTCAATCCCTACATCGAGGACGTCGCGCGACGGCTGGCGATCGCGAATTTCATCGCCTTCGCGCCGGACGGACTGACCTCCGTCGGCGGCTATCCAGGCGACGACGAAAAGGGACTCGCGCTGTTCAAGACGGTCGACCCCGACAAGATGCAGGCGGACTTCCTCGCCGCCGCGGAATGGCTGAAAGGCCAGCCGGATTGCACCGGCAAGCTCGGCGCGGTCGGCTTCTGCTTCGGCGGCGGGGTCGTCAACAAGCTTGCGGTCGCCATGGGATCGGACCTCTCCGCCGCGGTCCCCTTCTACGGAGTCCAGCCGCCGGCCGCGGACGCCGCAAGGATCAAGGCGGCGGTCAACGCGCAATACGCTCAGCTCGACACCCGCATCACCTCCGGCTGGCCGGCGTTCGACTCCGCGCTGACCGAGGCCCACGTCCCGCACGAGGGTCATATCTATCAGGGCGCCAACCACGGCTTTCACAACGACACGACGCCGCGCTACGACGAAGCCGCGGCGAAGGAAGCGTGGACGCGCACAATCGACTGGCTCAACAAGTATCTGCGAAGCTGACGGCGGAGTGCTTGCTTCTTCTGCGGTGGACCCGGCCCCCGCCGGCGCTCGGGATTGAAAGGGACAGCGCGGGGGGTCGCACGACGACATGAAAGGCGGGTGGTCCCCGCGAATCCCAGCGGATGGGATTGAAGACAATCGAGAAATGCCTGGCGCGACCCCCGCCCTGTCCCGCCCTCGCAAGCGGGAGCCGGCCGTCGCTTCGTCGTGGCGCGCGAAGGCCGGAGCAATGGTCGAAGGGCGTCGAGCGAGGGTTTGAGAGACCCAATTTCATCGTGCTTTCGCAGGAGGACTGACGGATCTCTTGAGAGATTCGATCAATAGGTTGACTCCTCCACTCGACGGAAAGATGGAGAAGAAATATTTTGGACGATCCGAAAACTTCAATCTTGACCACGCGCCGCTTAGAGATTTGAATTCGTATTTTCCTTGCTTTGCGCTTCAGCAATGAAACCTGCGGCGGAGAATACTACGATGAAATTGACACTCCTTTCTTCCGTTTCGCTTCTTCTCTTCATCAATTTGGCTGCGGCTCAGGGTCGAGCGTCCTGTCCCATCGGCTTCTCGGTTTGCCTGGTGCAAAAATTGACCGAGGTTAGCGGTCATAACGGCTCGACAGCTTCGTCCGCTGCGTCTGCGCATGGCGCCAGCTCCTCGGGGTCTGGGTCCTCGTCCGGCGGTTCTCACGGCGGCGCAAGCGGGGGTGGCTCGAGCGGTGGAGGCTCCGGCGGCGGGTCTGGCGGAGGCTCCGGCGGCGGCGGGTCTGGCGGCGGCTCTGGCGGCGGCTCCGGTGGAGGCGCGTCTGCTGGCGGCACGTCTAGTGGCTCACGTCATTGCTTTTGCTGGCATTGTCTGAATCTGTGCTGTCGCGATCGAGCGATGGAGATTGATTCGTGGCCAGCACAGAGGTTGCCGTCAAGAAATACGTGGTCAGGCTGAGTGGG
>NZ_JBKQOT010000855.1:0-4521 GCF_052145395.1 Roseiarcus sp. | reverse complement strand
TCGCGGCGTCCGGGGCGCCGGACTCGAGACGCCGCGCGACATCGCCATCGCCGGGTTCGACAACGAGCCCTGGACCGAGCTCGTCGGGCCGGGCCTCACCGTGATCGAGCAGCCGGTCGCCGAGATCGGCCGGGCCGCCATGGACTTGCTGTTCGAACGCCTGCGCACCCCGGACATGGCGACGCGCAAGGTGGTGCTGGCCGGCCGCCTCGTGGTGCGCGGCTCCTCCGGCGCCAGCGGGGCGAGCGGAGGACCGCGTCGCCTCTCCGGCGAAGTCAATCGTTAGGACCGGGAATTGGGGCCGATACTCGTCATTCGCGGGAAAAAATGTTTCCTCGCAACGACTGACATTGATAACGTGGCAGAGGAGCGTCCGACATGAAACGCTTCCAATGTATTGAATCCAGCTCTGGTCTTGCCACGCAGATTGTCTTACACCGAACGCACGCCCAAACACGATCGGTCCTTGGGCCCCACGCTTCGGGCCGCCCCGTTCGTCACCATCCGCATGACGCCCAAACGCGACGAATAACCCGAATCACGTTATTTGGTGAAACGGGCTTTGGAGTGCACCATGTCTTTTGCCGCCTACATCAAAACGTGCCCAGCCGGCAATGATGCCGCTGGCGAATTCGTTCGGACCCTTCGCGATGACCGCGACCTGCCAAACCCCGAGACCTGGCGACAGCTTGAGGCCTATCTTTCGCTGCGGGGCGTCCCGGATCGCGCGATGGTCGCAGGAAAGCAGGTTTGGCTAGCCTACGAGGCGGAGCGGGCGAGGGTTCGCCCCATCTAGTTACTCTTGATCTCACACGTGCTGGTCTCCATGCGAGCCTGCCTGTAGTAAGCGGGTGCGTGAAGTCCGATGCTATAGATCTCATATTCGCTGAAGCCAGGCAGTAGGTCGAACCTGGCTGTCGCCGTGCAGGTCGAGCCATGCACCTCGATCGTGTCGGTTCGAACGCTTTGCGAGCGGCGGGTGGTTCTGACAAGCTTGTTTGGGCCAGCGACACGCCATCGTTCCGAGCCCAGAGCATTCTCTGTATTCCATGTTTGCGAAGCTTGCCGGTTGCTCGAAGTGTAGACTTCTTGCACCGAGTTCTTTCCTGACAGGACGACGGTCATATCTTCGCTGACGACTCCGGCCGCATACCCCGGCCGCACCCTCTCGTAGTAATTCTGAAACACGACATGAATTTGCGTCACACCCTGCTGGGCAAAGCCGGCTCGTGACGGCAGAAACAATATCAACGCCCCCAGCAGCCAAATTCTCGTATTTTTGGTCATGCATGCCCCACCACCGTTCGCGGCTCCCCGAGCCCTCGGTTGAACCCGATATTAAGCCAACCGGAAGCGCCAATTCAAACCGCGTGGTGCAGGCGGGCGCTGAGCGTGAGCGAGGTCGAGCGCGGCGCCTGGTGATCGACGCTCGGCCCAGCCCTAAGTCTCGATCCCACTCGCCGCGGTCGCGCTGGCCCCACGCACAAGCGCGATGGACTTGAATCGGTAGATCGGCGCCGCTTCCATCCACTTGACCCGCGATTTGAAATCGCACAATTATTTGCCGGTTATTGACTCCAATTTTGCAGATTCCGGTCAAGATCACGAAACGGATGGAAGGCATAAGGGTGCGAGACCCGAGGAAAGGAAATCGGCGTCGCATCAACGCAATGCGCTTCTTCGCGGCAGGACTCGCCACGGTGTTCGGGCCGCCGGCATTTGCCGCAGGATCGACGGGCGAGACCATTATCGAGATCGACTTTGTCGAGACCCACGACCGACTGCCGCCCGACGAAAGGACCGCCATTGTCGGGCGGCACCAGATCGTCGCGACGCTCTCCGCAGACAACCGGGTGAGCGAAAACAACGAAGCCATTTTCGGCAAGCGGAAGCGACAGTTTGTCCGCCAGGGGCAGAACAACGAGGCGCTCGGCGACAATTCCGCGAAGGTCGTCTGGCGCGTCCTCGGTCCGCATCAACTCAGGCGCATCTTCGCCGGTCGACAGTTCCTCATGATGACGGACATCGAGATCTCCGGCGATTCCTGCAGTGTTCAGATCAAGTATCTGTTGCAGAAGGGATATTCTGACACCATAGGCCCGCGCGCGGACACCGGCGAACTTGCGCATTTTAGCCTGCCGACGGTGGTCAGTTCGGGGTGCTCGATCCGGTGAGAAGAACACTGCGTCGTCCGGAACCCTGCTGGCGCCTTTCAACACTCGGCGCCCAGGGGCCGACGTCGCCTTCAGACGCCCCCGAAAGGCACGACATCCGGTCAACGACAGTCTCATCGAGGTCGTACACGCTACGATCGGCCAAAAGACGGATGTCACGGCCAAACTCCTGCGCAGTACAAATTGTCGTCGGGAACTGGGCGTTCGCGGAAACGTCGCCGACTGGGCATTGGTCCAATATCTCACCGGAGAACGCATGGACTCGATTGTCAGCAACATCAACGTCCGCTCGGGATTGGCTGCCGGAGTCCTGTTCGTCTCCGGAGCGGTTTGCCCCGCGGAATCGCAGCAACTGCGCATTCAGCTAAACTTCGATCAGGAATTCGATCAGATCAAGCCAACCCCAAGCTTGATTACTCAATACGTGAGCGTCAACGCCTCGATGAATCTCAAAGGAAATATTCAGTCCAAAGAGAATTCCAATTTTGTTGGTGGTCGTCATCATGGAAAGCATGAATCTGTACACACAGAAGAAAAAACGACTCGGCTCGGGAGTTCCTCGGCGGAAGAATGGAGGGTCGCCGGTCAGGATAAATTGATCAATATTGTTGATTATCCCAGCTTCAAAAGAGCGATCCTGTTGACCGTGAACGGCGCCTCGTGCTCGGCGCAGGTCGACTATGAGCTCAAGCCAAGCTTTACAGACTATCAGTTTATCCGCGCAAACGGCACGCTTGCAGTCGCACAATCAGCGACGGCCAGGCGCCTGTCATGTTCAGTCACCCAGGAGTGAGGACGCGAAAGGGAGCCCGCGCGTGCATGACTTCTCCTTCGAGACAAACTTCAATCATTCGCAATACTGGTGACCGTTGAACGCGAAGCAAGCGCCTCTGGACGGTTGAAACGGCCGGGCCGCATAATGTGCGCGCGAATAGATGCCGCGACGAACCGGCGGCGCCGGAGTCTGGATTTGGAGCGTCACGGCGCCGGAGACGGACGGAGAAGCGGCGCCCGGCGCGGGGCTGAAACTGACCCGGCACCCGCCCCGAGGCTGCAGGGTAATCGTTACGTCGCTGGCGCAGCCCTGGCAGAGAACGGCCAGAGGGACCTGGCAGGCATACTGAGCCGCGCCCGCCACACCGGCGCCGATCAGGCCCGCGACCCCCGCCACGAGGCCGAACCCGACTTTCGGTTTGAGGAGCGCGCGCATCATTCGCAATATTGGCTTCCGTTGAAGCTGAAGCAGCGCCCGCCCGAACTCGGCGGAGCGTGGTGCGTCGCCGCCTTTCGCGGCGCGGGCGACTCGACTTCCCGCGTCGCGGTGACTCGAGGCGGAGCCGGCTTTGCGACGCACGCGCCGTCACGCGCGAGGATACGGCCAAGCGGGCAGGTTTTGGCGACGCAGCGGCCGTTGACCGCGATCTCGCGCGCGGAGCATTCAATCGGGCAGACGCGCTCGCGCACAGTCTTGAGGCTGTCGAGCAGCGCTGCGTCCGGAAGAGTGGGCGTGGCCGGGAGCTTGGCGTATCGGGCGTATTCCGCCACGCCGAGACGGACGGCCGGCGAATCCCAATCCTGATCGGCGCCGGGATAGCAGCCGATGCGCCTGAGTTCAGCCTCGATCGGCGCCGCCAGCGTCCGCTGCTCGGACGTCAGCCCGACGACCTGCGGCTCAATCGCCGCGACTTTGGCGTTCTCCGTCAGGGCCTTCTTCGCTTCGTCCGCCTTCTGCACCTCCGCCTGCGCTGCCGCCTTCGCCTGCGCGGCCTGCTGCTCGAGTTGCGCGATCTGGGCCTTGAGCGAATCCACGCGATCCGCCTCGGCCTGAAGCTGGCGGTCGCGCTCCGCGTTCGCGGCGCGCTCGCGTTCTGCGAGCGCCTTAGCGTCGTCAACCGGGTTCCCGCCCTCCTTGGCAAGGGCTTCTTGCACCAAGCGTTCCTTGTCCGACGGAGAAGCCGCGGTCTGCTCCTTGTCGACGCGTGCGCGAAGCTCGGCCTCGCGCTGGTCGCGCTCCTTCTGCAGCTTGTCGAGTTCGGCCCAGTTGCGCGCGTCGGCGGCGGCCTGGTCGGCCGTCCGCTGCGCCAATTCCTGAGTGAGCCGGGAGCGCTCCGCCTCGGCGGCCGCGAGCTTCTCGGCCATTGCGCGCTCCCGCGCGCCTGCCTCGCTGGCCGCCTGTTCGCTTCTTGCCTGTTCTTCCCGCAGCCGCGCGGCCTCAGCGTCTCCGGACGAAACAGCCTCAGCCGCTGCTTGCCGATCCGCCGTTTCGCGCGCTTGTCGGTCCAGGAGATCGAGCAAGGCGCGGGCGTCGGGGGCGTAGAAGCTGTTGGGATAGCGGTTGAGGAACTCG
>NZ_JBKQOT010000854.1:0-5066 GCF_052145395.1 Roseiarcus sp. | reverse complement strand
TTACCAGCCTCTTTTTGGGGCGGGAACCCTGGTATCTCGTCAGTTCAATGGGTTTAAGGAGACGGCCCAGCGGGGGGAGACAATCCCTACCGTTCCCGACGGGGAAACCTGAGATTGAGCTGCGAGATAAAACCGAGGGCGTTCGAGCTGCGCGCATCGGGCCCTAGGCAGATCGAACAGGTTGACCTCAGCCAGGGGCGTCGCGAGCGTTGAGTTCAGCAAATGTCCGAGCGGCTTTGCGGCGAGTTGACCGGCACAGAGTTTGGCACAATTATTTCTGAAGCGAGACCCGTTCCCCAAGGCGCTGAATCTGCTCCTGCGGAAAAGCGCTTTGCGGATCGCTCCGAAAAGGTAACGACCCTTAGTGTCGGAGGCGGGCTGATGGAACGGCGCTGGTTCTATGTCGCTCTCCTTAGCGTTGGCGGGCTCGGATTGCGCGTCGGATTTGCGCAGCCTGCTGAGGAGGCGCCGGACACGATGGAAGCGCGCGTCATGGCCTGCGTCCCATGTCACGGCGCGAAAGGGGAGGGGACGGACAACGCCTACTTCCCGCGCCTGGCCGGCAAGCCTGCCGGCTATCTTGCGAACCAGCTTCATGCTTTCCACACCGGGCGCCGGCACTACCCGCCAATGAACTACCTGCTGGCCTATTTTCCCGAAGACTACCTGAAACAGATCGCGGAATATTTTGCCGCGCAGCGGCCTCCGCTGCCAGCGCCGGCGGATCCTGCGGTCAGCAAAGACGTGCTCGAGCGGGGCGAGTCCCTCGTTACGCACGGCGACGCCGCGGCTGGGGTACCCGCCTGTTCGAGCTGCCACGGCCCTCATCTGACGGGGATGGAGCCCGCAATTCCAGGCCTTCTCGGCTTGCGCGCGACTTATATCAGCGCTCAGCTCGGCGCATGGCGCTATGGGACGCGCACCGCGGCGGGGCCCGACTGCATGCAGATTGTCGCCGGTCATCTGACGGAGGATGACGTCAAGGCGGTCGCCGCGTTCCTCGCTGCGCGGCCAGCGCCGCCCGATCTGGCGCCGGCGCCCCAGGGTACTTTCATTTTGCCGTTTGCCTGCGGGAGTGAGCCGCAATGACTCGCTGCATGGCGTTTCGGCCTCAATGGAAGAGCGCCCTTTCGATGGCAACGCTCGCCGGCGCGTTGCTCCTTGCGAGCTTCGCGGCGCGGAGCGAGGACGCGAAGCCGGCGGCGCCCGATATGTCTCTGATCGAGAAGGGTCAATATCTCGCGCGAGTCGGCGACTGCATCGCCTGCCACACCGCGCCTGAGGGGAAACTCTTCGCCGGCGGCCTGGCCATGCCGACACCGTTCGGAACGCTCTACACATCCAACATCACGCCGGATCGCGAGACCGGGATCGGCGGATGGACCGCTGACCAGTTTTACGCGACGATGCATACGGGACGCTTTCCGGACGGCGGCCTGCTCTATCCCGCGATGCCCTTTGGTTCCTACACAAAGGTCACGCGCCAAGACAGCGACGCGATCTTCGCCTATCTGCAAACCGTCCCGCCCGTGCGACAGGCGAACCGCCCGCATGATCTGAAATTCCCCTTCAACAACCGCTCGCTGATCCTGGGCTGGCGCACGCTCTTTTTCAAGGAAGGCGAGTACAGTCCCGACCTGAACCAGTCGGCCGAATGGAACCGAGGCGCCTATCTCGTCGAGGGGCTCGGCCATTGCAGCATGTGTCACACGGCCATCAACGCGCTCGGCGGCAGCTCGGAATCGCAAGCGTTCCAGGGCGGCCTGATCCCGATGCAGAACTGGTACGCCCCTTCGCTGACCTCGGACAAGGAAGCAGGACTCGGCGACTGGAGCCTGAAAGACATCGCTGACCTCCTCAAGACCGGGGTCTCCGCGCGCGGCGCGGTCTACGGGCCGATGGCCGACGTCGTCTACAACAGCCTGCAATACCTCACGGACGCCGACGTCCAAGCCATGGCCGTCTATCTCAAGAGTCTCGCCCAGCCGAGGCCACCGGCGGCCGCGACTTCGAACCTCCCAGGTTTCGAAAGCAGCCTTCTGGTCGCGCTAGGAAAGACGATCTATGACAATCAGTGCGCGGTCTGTCATGGGCCTCAAGGGCTCGGAAAACCGCCGCACTTTCCGCCGCTCGCCAACAATCAGTCGATCCAGATGGGATCGGCGGTCAACCCAATCCGCATGGTGTTGAACGGCGGCTATCCGCCTGGCACGTCTGGCGACCCCATGCCCTACGGCATGCCGCCGTTCGCCCAGTCTCTATCAGACGACGAAGTGGCGGCCGTCGTCACCTATATTCGCACGGCATGGGGCAATCGTGGGACTCCTGTCAGCGCCGCCGACGCGAATAGCTTGCGCTCCGCTCCGCTCGATTGAGGCGTCGATGATCAATTCCCCTATAACCCCCTCGAACGCTGATGAAACCCGCGACGCCTACATCGAGGCGATCGTTGAGAGCGGCCCGCGCGGCGCGATCGCGCTGGCGGGGATCGCCACGTTCCTCGTTGTGGCGATCTGGTTCGCGTTCTATCTCTTCATCTTCACGCCGCGAGCGATGACGCCGTGAGCCAGGAGACGTCCGCCCTGCACGATTCGCGTGGCGAGCGGCTGGCGGCTCTCGTGGAGCGTCGCTGGGCGACAATCTGCGTGCTGATCATGGCGGTCTTCGTCGCCGTCGCCGCTTTCGCGGGCATTCATCAAGCCACGATGCCGCAAGCCCGGGTTGAAACGGTCAGTCCGACCCGCCTTCATCTCGGCGGCGAATTCGTGGAGACCAATCTCGGAAGCGCGGTTGAGCCGGACGGCTCCGTGACCGTACGCGCCATCGGCCAGGAATATTCCTTCACCCCCCAATGCATGATCGTGCCGACCGATACGCTGATCACCTTTCGCGCGGCGAGCCCTGACGTCATTCACGGCTTTCTGATTGAGGGCACCAACGTCAACGCGATGCTTGTGCCCGGCTATGTCTCCACCATAGCCGCGCGCTTCGACACGCCTGGCGATCACCTCATGCCGTGCCAGGAGTTCTGCGGCGTCGGCCACGAAGGCATGTGGGCGACGGTCAGGGTGATCGACAGGGCTGACTTTCTGAAGATGGCGGAAACCAAGCCGAGGTTGAGCTGTGTTGAATAGCCGGCGCCTGATCCTCGCACATTTCTGCTTCGGGATGGCGCTTGTGCTCGGCGCCTGGCAGATGTTCGTCCGCAGCCCGCTGCATACATGGATCAGTGACCCGGAGTTGTACTATCGGTCGGTGACCGCGCACGGAGCCATCATGGGTTACGTGTTTCCGACGCTGATCGCAATGGGCTTCGGCTATGCGATCAGCGAGTCTTCTCTCGGACAGCCGCTGATCGGACCGCGCTGGGCGTGGGCGGGCTTCGGCCTCGTCCTCGTCGGAGCCGTGATGGCGATCACGCCGGTGTCGCTCGGCCGTGCTTCCGTCCTCTACACTTTCTATCCGCCTCTGATCGGCAACCCGTTCTATTACATAGGCGTCGTGCTTGTGGTGGTGGGGTCGTGGATCTGGGTCGCGCTGATGTCGATCAATCTGGGCGCCTGGAAGAGAGCCAATCCGGGCCGTCCGGTGCCGCTGCCAATGTTCGCCAATGTCGCGGGCTCCTATCTCTGGGCCTGGACGGCTGTTGGCGCGGCGCTCGAACTTGTGTTGCAGCTTATTCCCGTGGCGCTCGGGATGACTTCGACAATCAATGTCGGGCTGGCGCGCGTGTTCTTCTCTTGGACGCTGCACGCCATCGTGTATTTCTGGCTGATTCCGACATACATCGCCTATTACACGATCCTGCCTCGGGCGATCGGCGGAAGGATTTACAGCGACACCATGATGCGGCTGGCCTTCATCGCGTTCTTGGTCGTCGCAATGCCGATCGGCATTCATCACACGTTCGGAGACCCGCAGGTTGGCGCGGGCTTCAAATTCATCCACTCCACATTCACAGCGCTCGTTGCCGTTCCTACCCTGATGGCGGTCTTCACCATTTGCGCTTCGGTCGAGATCGCCGGCCGGCTTCGCGGAGGGCAGGGTCTATTCGGGTGGCTGGCCGCGCTGCCGTGGAAGAACCCGATTATGCTCGCTGCAGCGTTCTCTTTCGTGATGCTGGGCTTCGGCGGCGCGGGCGGCCTCATCAACATGAGCTACCAGCTCGACGCGACCGTCCATAACACGCAGTGGGTCACCGGACACTTCCATCTCATCTTCGCCGGCGCAATCGTGATCATGTACTTTGCGATCGCCTACGACCTTTGGCCTCATCTGACGGGCCGCGCGCTGGCGGACGTCGCGCTCATGCGCGCCCAGCTCTGGCTTTGGTTCGTCGGCATCATCGTGACCACCTTCCCCTGGCACTGGGTCGGCATTCTCGGCATGCCGCGCCGGATGGCCTATTTCGACTACAGTGCTCCGATGCTCTCGGCCACCGCCTTTCCGGTCGCGATCTCCGCGTTCGGCGCATTTATCGTCCTTGCCTCGGGCGTTCTGTTCTTCGCCGTGCTCATCCGCGGCCAGGCAGCGCCGCGGATGGAGACGGAGCCGTATCGTTTCGCGACGGCGGTTCATCCTCCGGTCGCTGTTCCGGCCGCGCTCAACGGCCTTGGCCTTTGGGTCGCCCTGATGCTCGGGCTGACGATCACCAACTACGGTTATCCGATTTTGCAGCTCGCCTTCCGCCCTGGCGGGGCGGTCCCTGCGGTCTATGTCGGGGCGCAGCGATGAGCGACGAGCCGCCGCTCTCCCTGAGGGACCCCTGGGTCGTCCGCAGCGTCGCCGCCGTCGTTGCGATCTTCGTGGGCGCAACGATCCTAGGGTTCGTGGTCTTCCCCCTGATAGAGCCGAACGCAAGGGCGTCGGGCTTATGGGATGCGATCTGCAGCGCGGCAGGCGTCGTTCGGACACCGACCAGCGAGAGCCCGATCGAGCCTGACTTCACCGTCTCGCCCGCCGTGATGACGTCCGACATGCTGCGCGGCGCCGACGCCGATTCGATCGGGCGCGGCGCGACGCTCGCCCAGCAATGCGCGATCTGTCATGGACCCACCGGCGTCAGC
>NZ_JBKQOT010000853.1:0-8646 GCF_052145395.1 Roseiarcus sp. | reverse complement strand
CGAGACGGCCGTCGCGCAGCACGTATCCGGCGCGCTTGAGTTCGTCGATCGCGCGGCGCGCGATCGCGCGGTCGCCGCCCGTGCCGTCCGAAACCGGGGCTCGCCACCGGCCCTCCATCACATCGTCACGCACCGCACCCGGAAAGGGCGCGAGCAGCTCGCGCTCGCGCGCCGAGGCGGGACGGCCGATCGACGACAGCTCGCTGTCGTCGAAAAACCCTTCGGAACGCTCGTATGCGCCGCCGAAAAGATTGGCGTTGATCCACTCGAAGTCGAACATCGAGGCCAGCGCCTCGCGCACCCGCACGTCGGCGAACGGCGCCCGGCGCAGGTTGAAGGCGAAGCCGGAGACGCCCTTCGGCAGCTGGCTCGGAATGGCGGCCCTAACGATGCGCCCGTCCCGAGCGGCGGGAAAATCATATCCGGTTCGCCACCGATTGGTGTCGTCCTCGACCCGATAGTCGATCAGCCCGGCTTTGAACGCCTCGAACATCGCCGTGGCGTCGCGGTAATAATCGATCCGGATCGAGTCGAAATTGTAGAGGCCGCGCGAAATCGGCAGGTCTTTCGCCCAGTAGTTGGGGTCGCGCTCGAGCACCAGGCGCTCGCCGGGCTTGACCTCCGCGACCCGGTAGGGGCCCGAGCCGACCGGAATCTGCAAGGTCTGGTCCTCGAAATGCTCGGCGTCGGTATGGGCGCTGGGCAGAACCGGCATGATGGCGAGGGTCAGCGGCAGCTCGCGGTCATTGGCGCCGTTGAGGTCGAACCGCACCGTATGCGCATCGGACGCCTCGACGCTCTTCACCAAGCCGAAGGCCTCGCGCTGCTGCGGCCGTCCCTTCGCCTTGAGGAGGTTGAAGGTGAACAGCACGTCGGCCGATGTGATGGGTGAGCCATCGGAGAACCGCGCCGCCGGATTGAGATGAAAGACGATACGGTCTCGCGCCGGGTCGGTTTCGAGGCTCTCGGCGATCAGGCCGTAGAGGGTGAACGGCTCGTCGTCCGAGCGGATCATCAGCGACTGATAAACGTTGCCGACCAGCCCTTGCGCCGTCGAAAGCGCTTTGACGTTGTAAGGGTTGAGGCTGTCAAAGGCGCCGAGAAAGGCGAGGTTGAGCCGGCCGCCCTTGGGCGCGTCTGGGTTCACGTAAGGAAAGTGCGCGAAACCCGGCGGCAGCGCGGGCTCGCCGTGCATGGCGATGGCGGAGACAGGTTCTCCGGTCGCGGCGCGCACGGGCGCGCCGAGCGCGACCGCCACCAGGAGACAACGAATCGCAAGGCCGATCATGACCGGACCTTAGCATCGGAAAATGCGACCTTTCTCGGTTCCTATCGATGATTTCGCTCACGCGTCGAGCCGCACGGGCGAAATTGTTATTGGATTGTCGCGCCGGATATGGAAAGAGAGCGCGCGCTCGGGGAGCCGCCTGCCGGCGGACGCCGCAGGGTCATATTGTCGCCAGACGGCTGGCTGAAGGCCCGCGCGGCCGCAGCGCGAAGGGCGCGCGAGGGCGCACCGAGTTCACTCGTTTACGGCTTGAAAGGACGATTGATGAATTTCCCGATCACGCGCTTGGGCGCCGCGGCGCTCGCACTGAGCATGGCGCTCGGCGCAGGGGCGGCGCTGGCCCAGAACGCGCCGGCCGCCCCCGCCGCTCCGGCGGCGGGCGCGCAGCCCGGTCAGCAGCCTCAAATCCCGTCGAAGGTCGATCTTGTGTCGCCCGAGCCGCAGTGGGTCAAGCTCTGCGGCAAGGAGCAGACGACCGGCCGCGACGCCTGCCAGACGATGCGCGACTTCGCCACTTCGGCCGACCAGCCGCCAATGGTCAGCATGCAGGTCTTCGAACTCCAGGGCGAAGAGAAGAGGAAGCTCCGCTTCATGCTGCTCCCGATCGGCATGCTGCTGAAGCCCGGCTTCCGCGTCATCATCGACAAGGCAGAGCCGATCGACGGCAAGTACGACATGTGCTTCCAGAACGCCTGCACCGCCGAGGTCGAGATCAGCGCGAGCGCTCTCTCCAACCTGAAGAAGGGCCAGAACCTCGCCGTCGTCCTGCGCGTGCCGGGCGGCGACCCCTCGGGGCGCGAGCTGACCTTCAACATCCCCTTGAAGGATTTCGGGACGACGTTCGACGGCAAGCCGACGGATCCGAAGCTGCTCGAGCAGCAGCGCCAGGCGCTTCAGCAGCAATTGCAGAAGAAGGCGGAAGAGCAGCGCAAGATGCTGGAACAGCAGCAGCAAAACAGCGCCGCTGCGCCATCCCAGGCCCCGGCCGCGCCTGCCGCTCCGGCGGCGCCGGCTGCCCCGAAGCAGTAGTCGCCCTTGGCGTGCGTCTCCCGCTTCGGTGCGGGAGACGGAATGCGAGACAAAAAGGCGCGCCGCAGCGAGCGGGCGCGCCTTTTTCATCTCAACCCGGGAGCCCGCCTAGCTCGCTCTCGCCGGGCCGCGAGCCCGGTAGCGTCCATCGGGCGTGCGTTCGAACGTCTCACTGATCTGGGGGTGGCGCACCGGCTCGCCCGAATCGTCGGGCAGGAGATTCTGCTCGGATACATAGGCGATGTACTGGCTGTCTGCATTCTCGGCGTAGAGGTGGTAGAACGGCTGATCCTTGGACGGCCGGATCTCCGCAGGGATCGAGCGCCACCACTCCTCAGTGTTGTTAAAGACCGGGTCGACGTCGAAGACAACGCCCCGGAACGGGTAGACCCGGTGCTTAACCACTTGGCCGATGCCAAATTTTGCGATGCGCGGCGTCATGCCGAGGCCTTAGTCCGCGATCGGTACTGCGTCAATTCGCGATTCGTCTCTCTGCGTTACGTCTTTAGAGCTGATAAAGCGCGGCGTATTCCGGGTCTTTCGCCGCGACTTGCTTGGCGAGTTCGACGATGACGCGCGCCTGCTTCCAGGTCGCGTCGTCCTGCATCCTTCCGTCGATCATCACGGCGCCCGAGCCGTCCGGCATGGCCGCGAGGATTTTTCGCGCGAATGCGACTTCGCCCGGATCAGGGGAGAAGACTCTCTTGGCGATGGCGATCTGGCTCGGGTGCAGCGTCCAGGCGCCGGCGCATCCCAGCAGGAAGGCGTTGCGGAACTGCGCCTCGCAGGCGTCCGGATCGGAGAAGTCGCCGAACGGTCCGTAAAACGCTTTGATGCCGTGCGCCGCGCAGGCGTCGACCATCCGGGCGATCGTGTAATGCCACAGATCCTGCTGGGCGGACAGGCGCGCCGCGCCGGGCGTCGTCACGTCGGCGAGGACCTTGTAGTCGGGATGCCCGCCCCCTACGCGGGTCGTCTTCATGCCGCGGGAGGCGGCGAGGTCGGCCGGTCCCAGGCTCATCCCATGCATGCGCGGCGAGGCGACGGCGATCGCCTCGATATTGTTCACGCCCTGCGGCGTTTCGAGGATTGCATGGACGAGGATCGGTTTCTTGAGGCCGCCCCGCGCTTCGAGCAGCGCAAGATACTGGTCGACGAAATGGATGTCCCAGTCGCCCTCGACCTTGGGGATCATCACGACGTCGAGCTTGTCGCCGATCTCGCCGACGAGCCGGGTCATGTCGTCGAGAAACCAGGGCGAGTTCAGGGCGTTGACGCGCGCCCACAAGCCTGTCGAGCCGAAGTCGGTCGCCTTCGCCATGGCGATGAAGCCGTCGCGCGCGGCGATCTTGGATTCGATCGGGTTGGCGTCCTCGAGATTGCCGAGGACGACGTCGACCTGCCCGGCGAGCTCGCCTGCCTTGGCCCGCAGTTTCTCGATGTGCGGCGGCACAAAATGGATCATCCGCTCGAGCTTCGACGGCAACTCCAGGTAAGGGCGCGGCGCGCCGATCGCCAGCGGTTCGAAAATCTTGCGCGGAGATTTCATGGTCGGCCCCTTCACAACAGTTGGGCGCGAGCCATAGTTCGATTTGGCCGGCGCCGCAATTAGCCGACGGACTTAGCGGCGCGGCGGGTTTGAGGCCGATTAAGCCCTGACGGCCGCCCTCCCCCATTCCGCTTCCGCTCCAAGATTGTAGGAGAACCCCGGCGCTTACTGTCCCCGCGCGCAGCGATGGCGGGATTATGCGCCCGGATAATCCTCGATCCGGCCGATTGCTGGCGGCCGCGTTTTTCTCAATCTCTTGCCGACCAATTCCACCTGGCGCAGAACCCGCAGCATGTTCCCCGAGGCCATCTTCATGAGATCGCGCTCGGAGAAGCCGCGCCGCACGAGCTCGGCGAACAGGTGCGGAAACCGGCTGACGTTCTCCAGACCCTCGGGCGAAGCGCCGCCGAAATAGTCGGAGCCGATCCCGACGTGATCGACGCCGGCGGTCTCCGCAAGGCGCTCGACATGGTCGGCGACCTGCTCCAGCGTCGCCTTCGGCGCGATTCCGTGCCTGGCCTCGAGCTCGGCGAATTGCGCCTTCGGGTCCGCCGCCAGAGGCGCCTTGCCGTAGGCGTCGCGCCCGCGCCTCAGCCAGTCGCGCAAAGGCTGGGACACGAACCCCGGCACGAAGGTCGCCATCGCGAGGCCGCCGTTGTCCTTCAGGCGCCGGAGAACGTCGTCCGGAGCGTTGCGCGGGTGGTCGCAGAGCGAATAGGCGTTGGAGTGGGTGAGCGCGACCGGCGCCTCCGTCGCGTCGAGCACGCGCCGCATCCCGTCGTGTGAGACATGGGCGAGGTCGATCACGACACCGAGCCGGTTGAGCTCGCCGATCACCACGCGGCCGAAGGCGTTCAGCCCGCCGTTGCGCGGCGCGTCGGTGGCGGAATCGACCCAGTCGAGGGTCTCGTTGTGGCAGAGGGTCATGAGCCGCACGCCGGCCGCATGCCAGATCCGGAGCGGACCGAGGGAATTCTCCAGCCCCACGCCGCCTTCGACCGCGATGAACGAGGCGATCTTCCCGGCCGCCTTGGCTTTGGCGTAGTCGGCCGCCCGCCGCGCCGGGAGGAACACGTCCGGATGCGCCTCCTCGATGCGGCGGATGAGGTCGATCTGCTCGAGCGCCGTCCGCGCGGGGTGTGGCGCGCTCGTCGGCTGGAACGCCGCCCAGAATTGCGCCCCGACCATGCCTTGGCGCAGGCGCGGGATGTCGGTGTCGGCCTTCTCGTGCACCCGATTCAGATTGTAGGCGATGACGTCGCCGCGCGCCGCCTTGTCGATCCGGATGACCCAAGGCAGGTCGTTGTGCCCGTCGAACAGCGGCGCGCGCTCGAGAACGGCGCGGGCCATCGAGAGGGCGTTGTCCGCTCGGGCGGGCCGCGCGCTCGCGGAGTCGTCCACCTTGCGCCGCCTTACTCGACAGGGATGGCGACGAAGCGCGCCATGCCGTCGCCGTTGGCCACCAGCAGCAGCGCCGGCTTCTTGGCGTTGTCCTTCCTTGCCGCCTCGATCGCCTTGGCGAGGTCGCCCGGCTTCTCGACCGCCTGGTGATTGACCTCCTCGATCACGTCGCCGGGCCTCAAGCCGCGATCGGCCGCCGGGGACCCAGGCTCGACGGACGTGACGACGACGCCTTTGACGCTGTCCTTGATCTTGTAACTCTTTCGCGCCTCGTCGGTGAGGCCGGAGAACTCCATCCCGAGCGCCTTCTGGACCGCGTTTTCCGGGACCACGACGTCTTCGTTGCTCGCGACCTCGGCGGCCTTTCCGCCGTCCTCGAGGCGCCCGAGCGTCACCGACTTGGTCACTTCCTGCCCGCTTCGGATGACGACGACGTCGACCGCCTTGCCGACCGGCGTCGAAGCGACGATCCGCGGCAGATCGCGCGATTCCTTGATGTCCCTGCCGTCGAACTTGACGATCACGTCGCCCGCCTGGAGCCCCGCGGGCTTGGCCGGGCCCTTGTCGTCGACGCCGGCGACCAGCGCTCCGCGCGCCGTCCCGAGGCCGAGGCTTTCGGCGATCGTGTCGTCGACTGGCTGGATGCGCACGCCGAGCCAGCCCCGCCGGGTTTCATGGAACTGTTCGAGTTGAGCGATAACCGGCTGGACAGTCGCCGACGGGGTCGCGAAACCGATGCCGATCGACCCCCCGGACGGCGACAGGATCGCCGTGTTGATGCCGATCACTTCGCCCTGCATGTTGAACAGGGGGCCACCCGAATTGCCCTTGTTGATCGAGGCGTCGGTCTGCAGGAAGTCGTCGTACGGGCCGCTTTCGATATTGCGATTGCGGGCGGAGATGATCCCGGCCGTCACGGTCTCGCCGAGGCCGAACGGGTTCCCAACCGCCATCACGCCGTCGCCGACGCGCGCCTTGTCGCTGTCGCCGAACTTGACGGACTTCAGCGGCTTGTCGCTCTCGACCTTAAGCACCGCGACGTCGACCTTGGAATCCTTGCCGATCACCTTAGCCTTCAGCTTGCGGCCGTCGTTGAAGATGACGACAATGTCATTGGCGTCGCCGATGACGTGGTTGTTGGTGATGATGATCCCGCTCGGATCAACGACAAATCCAGAGCCGAGCGACTGGGCCTTCTGGGCTCGGGGATGCGGAACGCCGCCGTGGTTCTTGAAGAACTCCTCGAACATTTCGTCGAACGGCGTGCCCTTGGGAAGGTCCGGGATCGCGCTGCCTTTTTCCTCGATCGTTTGGGTTGCCGAGATGTTGACCACAGCGTCGTCGACCTGTTCGGCGAGATCGGCGAGGTTGGTCGGCCGCGCCTGGGCGAACGCGGAGCTTGCCGGCAAGGCTGTGAGCGGCGCGCCGACCAGCACTGAAGCGAGCGCAGCCGCAAGCGCCGGTCGGACCCGAGGCCGAGGCGACGTCGAAATCCGCGCAACGTGGCTCATGGAGTCCTCCTCGAAATCGTCAATTCCCGGCGCTGCGGGGCAAGCCCGACGCCTTTAGATAGGAGCTAAAGCAGTGAGCGCGAGGCCCAGACGATCGCGACGCCGAGCAGCGCCGCGCCCAGCCCAACCCCGCGCAGCCTGTTCGGGTCCTCGCGGGCCGCCGCCGCCATGCGTTTGCGCATCTGCTCGGTGAACCCCGCCATCAACAACCCTTCTATGGCGAAGACGAGGCCGACCGCGGCAGCGAAATCGCGCACCTCAATCCGCCTTGGCCGTCGGCGGAGCCGCCGCGGCCGGCGGCGTCCCTTCCGGCGGCGGCGTCGGCGTCGAGAAATAGCGGAAGAAGTCCGACTTCGGGCTGACCAGCGACCGAGTCTGGCCGTCCTTGAACGCGTTCTGATAGGCCTGCATCGACCGATAGAAGGCGAAGAACTCCGGGTCGGCGCCGTAGGTCTCGGCGAAGATGCGGTTTCGCTCGCCGTCGCCCTCGCCGCGGATCTGTTCGGACTGCTGCTGCGCCTGGGCGGTGATGACTGTGACCTTTCGGTCCGCTTCCGCCCGGATCTGCTGGGCTTGCTGCGAACCCTGGGCGCGATACGAGGCCGCGCGCTGCTGGCGCTCGGTCTGCATGCGGTGGAACACGGCCTCGGAGTTCTCGGCCGGCAGATCGGCGCGCTTGATCCGCACGTCGACGACATCGAGGCCGAAACGCCGGGCGCCGGTGATCATCTGGTCCTTGATGTCGGCCATCAGCGCGTCGCGCTTGTCGCGCACGATGTCGGTGATCGACGCCCCCGAGAGCGTCCGGCGGAGCGCGGAGTTGAGCATGCCCCCGAGCTGGGCGTCAGCGCCGCGCGTATTGAACACGGACTGATAGAAGAGCAGCGGGTCGTCGATCTTGTAGCGGACGAACGCGTCAACCTCGAGCCGTTGGTTGTCCGACACCAGCACCTCCTGGCGCTCGTTGTCGAGCGCGAGAATGCGCTTGTCGATATAGACGACCGTGTCGATGAACGGCCACTTGAAGTAGAGGCCGGGCGCGCCGATCAGGTCGCGGATGGGTTGGCCGAAACGCAGCACAAGCGCCTGTTCGGTCGGATCGACGACGAACGTCGACAGGGACGCGATGACGATCGCGACGGCGGCGATCACAGCGATCGCAAGCCCGGAGAGGTGACGGCTCATTTGCCGCCTCCCGTGGACTTGGACAGCGCGTCGAGCGAGATGTAGGGCACAGGCGCCGTCGTGCCGTTCGTGTCAACGATCGTCTTGTCCATCGGGCCGAGCACGCGCTCCATCGTTTCGAGGTACATGCGTTCGCGCGTCACGCCGGGCGCCTTTTTGTACTGCTCGTGAATCTGGTTGTAGCGGGCCGTCTGGCCCTTGGCGTCGAGGATCGTCTGCTCGCGATAAGCATTGGCCTCGGCGACGATTCGCGACGCGCCGCCCTCGGCTTCCGGCACGACCTTGTTGGCGTAAGTCTCGGCTTCATTGACCTGGCGCTGCTGGTCCTGCTGTGCGGCGGTCACATCGCGGTAGGCCGAAATGACCTCGCTCGGCGCGTCGACCGACTGGAGCTGGACCTGTTTGACCAGGACGCCCGCTCGATATTCGTTGAGCAGGTCCTGCATGCGCTTTTGCACGTCAGCTTCGACCGCGGCGCGGTCGGTGGTCAGAATGCCGTCGATGGTCTTGAGGCCGACGACTTCGCGCATGATGCTCTCGGCCACCGCCTTGACCGTCTCGCGGGGGCTTAGAATGTTGAACACATAGTCCTCGGGCTTGGCGGGATCGATCTGCCAGTTCACCCGAAAGTGCACGTCGACGATGTTCTTGTCGCCGGTGAGCATCTGGCTCTCCTCCGGCAC
>NZ_JBKQOT010000852.1:0-6124 GCF_052145395.1 Roseiarcus sp. | reverse complement strand
ATTCGTAATGATGGGGTCGGGAGTTCGAATCTCTCTTGCGGCACCAGTTCATTGCCTTGTAGCGTCTAGCGTCAATTATTGTAAAAAACCATTGCCTTTCAAGGCTTTCTCAGCGCGGCGTCCAATACGGTCCATCGACGGCATTGATAGCCGATGCCACTATTGGCCTTGAACTCTGCGCGACTGGGCTCGCTGCCCGAAGCGCTCGGCGTTTGCGCGGAATTCGGCCCTTCGATCGTCTCGCCGGAACTGGCGGCGGCTCACGCCGCCGGACGAATCATCCGGCCCGGACGGTCGTCCTGCCCGACATCAACGGCGACGCCATCGACATCGAGACTGGACTCGGCTGACGAAACTGGAGGGAGACCGTTCTTTCTCCGACCGCCGCCGGCTCGTTGCGCAGCCGATCTTCCTTCTCTACACCTCAGTCACCTGCCTCGCGTAGCGGCCGTCGGCATCGGGACCTGAGGAGCGGGGGCGATGAGGGGCGAGCGCGTGTGGAGATTGTCCAAAAATCGGGGCGCGGTCGCGCCATGCTAAAAGCGGGCGCGTCGGATGTCGGCAGCCGGTCCGGGGACGAGGATCGCGCGGGCGACATTCCCGGCTTGTTGCGGCTCTTGTTCGCAAGTCTCGTGACCGGTCTGGCGATAGGGGTCGTGGGCAGCGCGTTTCGCGGATTGCTCAGCTTCTCCAACAAGGCGCGCGACGCGCTGATTGCCGAGGCGCACGCGAGTCGGTGGCAAGGCTTTGTCGCGGTGGCGCTGACTGTCGCGATCGCGGCCATGATCGCGCGCTGGCTGGTGGTGCGCTTTGCGCCGATGGCGGCCGGAAGCGGCGTGCAGCACGTCGAAGCGGTGATGCGCAACGAAGCTTTCCCCGCTGGCGCCGCTGTGATTCCGGTCAAGTTCGTCGCTGGACTGCTGGCGATCGGATCGGGACTCGTGCTCGGACGGGAAGGCCCCACCGTGCAGATGGGCGCGACGATCGGGACGATCCTGTCGGAGCGCGTCATGCGGCGCGACCCGGATCAAACCGTCGTCCACGCCGCCGGCGCCGGCGCCGGCCTCGCCGTCGCCTTCAACGCGCCGATCGGCGGAGCGGTGTTCGTCTTCGAGGAGCTGACCCGCAGCTTCACGGCGCGTCAGGTGCTGGCGACGCTCTGCGCAGCCGGCGCCGCCGTCGCCGTGATGCGCTCTGCGCTGGGCGATCTCATGGAGTTTCACGCGGGAACGCCGGTCGATCAGCCGCTCTTCCAGTTGCTGCATCACTTCGTCATGGGCGCCGGGCTCGGCCTGGTCGGGGCGGCCTATTCGGCCTTGACGATCGCCTTGCTGAAAGCGGGTGACTCGTTTCACCGAATCCCCTCGGTCTTGCGCGCGGGATTCGTCGGGATTGTTGTCGGGACGCTCGGATGGTTTGGGCCCTCGCTGATCGGAGGCGGAGAGAGCGTGGCTTCCGCCATTCTCGCCTCGAGCCCGGCGGCGGCCGGGCTCGCCGTCCTGTTCGTCGCGCGCTTCTTCGTCGGTCCGTTCAGCTACGCCGCTGGCACGCCGGGCGGCGTGTTCGCGCCGCTTCTTGCGATGGGGGCGACCTTCGGGGCGCTTTTCGCGCAACTGGCGAATGTCCTGCAGCCTGCCTGGAATTTGTCGCCGACGGTGTTCGCGGTCGTGGGCATGGCGGCGATGTTCACCGCGGTGGTCCGCGCTCCGCTGACCGGGGCCGTTCTCGCCATCGAGATGACCGGGCGCGCCGATTGCGCCCTGGCGATGCTCGTCGCATCCATGGCCGCCGCCGCGTTCGCGACGGCCGTGGGAAGCGAGCCGATCTACGACACCCTGCGCAAGCGCATGCTCGCGGCGGATCGGTCGAAAGTGCAGTCTACGCTCGCCGGACCGGCGCCGGACGCGGACAACCGGCCCTCCCAGCGCTGACGCGGCGTCGCGTCTTTACCCGCTCGCCGCCAGGGTCTAAGCGCGAACCCCTATCTCACGCCAAGGAGCGCCGCACGAGCGAAGCCGTCTTTATGCACGGGGCCCGGGACGTGCGCGTGGGGCCGTACAATCTGCGCGAAGGACCGCCCGGGCGAGACTCTGATCGAGGTCGCCGCGGTCGGGATCTGCGGCAGCGACCTGCACTATTACAAGGACGGCGCCATCGGCTCGGCGAAAGTCGGCGACGGCTTCGTGCCGGGCCACGAATTCGGCGGCTACCTCGCCGAGGACGTCCCCGAACTCGGGCTTGGACGCGGCGCACTGGTCGCTGTCGAGCCGAACGGCGCCTGCGGCCATTGCGAATGGCGCATCGAGGGCTACGGCAATCTCTGCCCCAACGTCGAGTTCATCGGCGCGCCGCCGCTCGGCGTCGCCATCCACGCGGTCGATCTCGCCAAGCCCCGCCTGATCGAGCCGGTCGCGCTGCTCGGCGCCGGACCGATCGGCCTTCTGATCCTGCAGGTGCTGAAAGTCGCGGGCGCCGGCGCCGTCGACGTCGTCGAACCGCTCGAGCACCGGCGCAAGGCGGCGCTCGAGCTCGGCGCTCGCGCCGTCTTCGCTTCCGTCGCCGACTTCGTCGGCGGCGAGGGCAAGGGAGGCCGTCCGCTGGTCGTCGAGGCGACCAACAGCCCGCTGGCGTTCCGCGACGCCGTGGCCGCCGCGCGCATCGGCGGCCGGGTTGTGCTCACCGGCATACCGGACGGGGACGTCTACACGCTGCCGGCGGCGGACGCGCGCCGGCGGGGCTTGAAGATCAAGTTCGTGCGCCGCATGGGCGATGACTATGCCCGGGGAATTGAACTCGTCGTTTCGGGGCGGGTGGACGTGAAGGCGGTGGTGACGCACCAGGCGTCGCTCGCCCGCGCCCCGGATCTGTTCGCCGCGCTGGCCGAAAGCCGGCCGGGCTATCTGAAGGCGCTGCTGCTTCCGAACGGGTAGGCGACCGCGTTTTTTGGGAAATAAACCCATGTTTTCAAATACTTAGCGGCTGTTTGCCCGATTCTTGGTTCCAACTGCGAGCATTTTCAAAGGCTTAGCGCGAAGACCGCGGTTTTCACAGCGGACTATCGCGCGCCGGCGCGGCCCCATGTAAACTCGCGCCATGAGCCTTTCGAGCGAAGAAGTCGAGCGCTACGCGCGCCAGATTGTGCTACGCGGCGTCGGCGGTCCCGGGCAGAACCGGCTGAAGGCCGCGCGGGTTCTGGTGATCGGGGCGGGCGGTCTGGGCTCGCCCGCGCTGCAATATCTCGCCGGCGCGGGCGTCGGAACGATCGGCGTCGTCGACGACGACGTCGTGGCGCTCTCCAACCTGCACCGGCAGATCCTCCACGGAACGGACGACGTCGGCCGGCCGAAGATTCTTAGCGCCACGGACGCCATTCGCCGGCTCAATCCGCATCTCGCGGTCGAGCCGATCAACCAGAGGCTCGACGCGGCGAACGCGCGCGCGCTCGTGAGACCCTTCGACGTCGTGCTCGACGGCTCGGACAATTTCGCCACCCGCTACGCGCTCTCCGACGCCTGCTACTGGGAGCGGCGGCCGCTCGTCGCCGCCGCGCTCGGTGAGTTCGACGGCACGCTGACGGTGCTGAAGCCCTACGAGACGGGGCCGGACGGGAAACCGAACCCCACTTATCGCTGCCTCTTTCCCGATCCGCCCGAGCCGGGCATGGTCCCGACCTGCGCCGAGGCCGGGGTGCTCGGGGCGATCGGCGGGGTTCTCGGCTCCCTGATGGCGCTCGAGGCGATCCGCGAGATCGTCGGCGGCTTCGGCGACGGCGACGAAGGCCTCGTCGGGCGCCTCTTGATGATCGACCTCAAGGCCATGCGGTTCGAGACGCTGCGCTACGGCTGGGACGAGACCAATCCGCTAAGCGGGACAGGGACGGCCATACCGGCGCCCGCCGCCTGAACTCGACAGCGCCCGCGATCCGGAGAGCCGCCATGTCGCCCGCCTGTTATGTCGACTCGCGCAACGGGGATCTCTATCCGCTCGAACCGCCCCGCTGGTGTACGCCGGACCGGACTCCGCTCTTGATCACACCGGGACCCGGCCTATCGCGCGACCAGATCGAACGCGGCGTCCGGTCCCTGTGGCGCTACCGCGCCGCTCTGCCGGTGGACGTCGCAAGCCCTATTACAATGGGCGAGGGCTGCACCCCGCTTGTGCAGCGGCGGTGGGGGGACCTCCGCCCTTTCTTCAAATTGGAGTGGTTCAATCCGACCGGCAGTTTCAAGGACCGGGGGTCCTCGGTGATGCTATCCGTCCTCAGACAGATGGGCGTCGACGCCGTTCTGGAGGACAGTTCAGGCAATGGCGGCGCCTCGATCGCAGGCTACGGCGCCGCCGGCAATTTGCGGGTCAAGATTCTGGCGCCGGCGGACACGTCGCCCGCGAAGATCGCTCAAGCGCGCGCCTATGGCGCCGAGGTGCAACTGGTCGCCGGAGCGCGCGAAGAGTCGAAAGCCGAGGCCATCCGCCAGTCCGATCGGATTTTTTACGCCAGCCATAACTGGCAGCCGCTTTTCCTCGAGGGAACAAAGTCGCTCGCCTACGAACTGTGGGAGGATTTCGGCTTCAAGGCGCCCGATAACATCATCGCGCCCGTCGGGGCCGGCAGCAGCCTGCTCGGTTTCGCCTTCGGTTTCCGCGAACTCAAAGCCGCAGGGCAGATCCCGAGACTGCCGCGTCTGTTCGCGGCGCAACCCCTGAACTGCTCGCCGATCGACGCCAGCTTCACGGCCGGCGTGGACACGGCCGTCCCGCGCCCAGCGCTGAAGACGATCGCCGAGGGGACCGCGATCAGGCGCCCGCTTCGCCTGCGAGAGATTATCGCCGCCTTGCACGAAAGCGACGGAGGGACAATCGCGCTAACCGAAACGGAGATCGTCGGCGCGCTCAGGCGACTCGCCCGGATGGGCCTTTTCGCCGAGCCGACCAGCGCGAGCGCGGCTGCGGCGCTCGACAAACTCGCCGCCTCCGGCAGGATCAAGCCGCGCGAAAGCACCGTTGCGCTGTTGACGGGCTCGGGCCTCAAAGCCGCCTCGACCATAGCCGAAGCGACAACGGTCGAGACCTTATAGCGACGGCCAAACGCGAGGGTTCAATCCCGAAGCCGGATGGGGGCGCGGTCCGCGACCGCGCCCGCTTTCGCTCACACGTCGTCGCTCGAATTGTCGTCGAACGACGAGTCGTCGATGAAGCCGGCGTCGTCGGGCATGCTCGGGTCGAACTGGCCTTGGTCGCCCCGGTCCCGATCGGATTCGAAGATGTTGACCGTCTCGTTGCCGCCGCCGGGCTGGCCCAAGAAGCCGGCGTTCGAGCCGCCGCCGAACAGGCCGCCGCCCGAGTGGCCGGAGAACAGCCCGCCGAGAAGGTTGCCGATCGCCACGCCCCCTGCGACGCCGGCCGCCGTCGACGCGGCGTTCTGCAGGAAGCCGCCGCCTCCGCCGCCCTGCTGCGGAGCGGGCGCGGGCGCCGGCGCGCCGGCGCCCCACGGCCCGGGCCGCTGGGGCGCGTAGCCCGACGGCGGCGGAGGCGCGTAGCCCGGCGCCGGCTGCTGCTGATAGGCCGGATCATAGCCGGGGCGTGGCGGCGGGGGCGCCGACGGCGGGCCGCCAAAAATCGACCGGCCGAGATTGCCGAGGAAGCTGCCCTGCTCCTGAGCCGGCTGGGCCGCGTGCTGCGCCGCCGCCTCAAGCTCGGCGACGCGGTGCGCCGCGGCCTCGAGAGCGTGCTGTTGGACGAGCACGGTCTGGGCCAGGACGTACGGCGCGAACGGTGCGGCGCGAATCGCGTCATTGATGAAAGCCTCGGCCTGCGGATCGCGCGGAGTCGAGCCGGCCGCATTGATGCGCTCGAACAGACCAGCGAGCATCTGACGTTCTTCGGGGGTCATAGGGGTCTCCGATTCGGGCCTGAACCGCCCGCGCCGGGCATATGGACATTGCCCATGGCCAATCCAAGACGGGTTCGCCGATTTTCGGTAGGTTCGCGAGGCTCCTCTGCGGCGATAGCGCGGCTTTACTCCGCTATCCCGATCGTCTAGGCCATTTCCGCAATAAGCCCCGGCATCAGCATATTGTTTGGCGCCGGGGTTTCCTGCTTTTCAAGCAAGGACGGAGGGCAAACG
>NZ_JBKQOT010000851.1:0-3200 GCF_052145395.1 Roseiarcus sp. | reverse complement strand
AATTCGTAACCGACATCGCGCCGGTGAACCACTCCGGAGCGCGCGCGTTCCGGTGAACGTTGTGCAGCAGCACGGTCGCCCCCACGCCGCCCTCGTCCTTGATTCGCTTCATCGCCTGATAGCCGGGATCGAACCGGCGCATGTAGCCGACCTGGATCAGCCTTCTGTTCGAGGCGACTTCCGCCTCCACGACGCGCAGGGCGTCCGTCGCCGAGGACGCAAGCGGCTTTTCGCACAGCACCGGCTTGCCCGCGGCCAGGCACGCCAGCGTCAGTTCGGCGTGGGTGGCGTCCGGCGAGGCGATGATCACCGCCTCGATGCGGTCCGACCCGATCAGTGACTGGGGGGTCTGAAACACCGTAGCGCCGTCCGCGGCGACGCGAGCGCGCGCTGCGTCGGCGTCGAACACGCCTGCGAGATGCGCGCCAGGGATATCGCGACCGAGAAGGCGCGCATGTTCGGACCCCATCACGCCCGTTCCGATGACCCCCACGCCGACGCTCATTTCATTCTCCCGTTCCGTTCCCGGACCCTCAGTTTTCCGGGCGTGGCCGCTGGCCTCAACGCGCCTTCCAATCAGGAAACGACCTCGTAGCCGGCGAGCGCCATCACCCGCATGAGTTCCGCGTGGCCCTTCTTGGCCATGTCGAGCGGCGGGCTGATTTTCGGGTCCTGCTCGGCTTCGACCACGAACCAGCCTTCGTAGCCGTGAGAGGCGAGGCGCGAGACGATGGCCGCGAAGTCGAGGGAGCCGTCGCCCGGCACGGTGAAGGCGCCCTTGACGACCGCGTCGAGGAAGCTTTCGCGCGTCCGGTCGAGCCCGTCGATCACGCCACGGCGGACGTCCTTCGTATGGACGTGGCTGATGCGCTCGTGGTGCTTGTCGATGACGCGCAGCACGTCGCCGCCGGCGAAGGCCATGTGGCCGGCATCGAACAGGAGCGGTAGCGCCTCGCCCGAATTCGCCATCAGGAGGTCGAGCTCGGGCTCCGTCTCGATCGCCGCGGCCATGTGGTGATGGTAGGCGATCGGCATGCCTTGATCCGCGCACCATTCGGCAAAGGCGGTCATCTTGCGCCCGTAAGCCTTGATCTCGTCCTCCGACAGCTTCGCCTTCAACACAAGCGGCGCCGAGCGCACGCCCTGGATCGAGCGCGCGGTCTCGCCGTAGACAATACAGGGGGCCTTCGCGGCGATGAAGAAGTCCATCTGCGCGCGGATGCGGTCCTTCTCGCGCTCGATGTCGCCGTCGAGCAGCAGACCGGAGAACCAGCCGCCGCACACGGAAATCCGATAGCGGGCGAGGATGGGGCCGAGCTCGTCCATGTTCATCGGGAAGCGGCGGCCGGTCTCCATGCCGGTGAAGCCGGCGACGCTCGCCTGCCTGAGGCATTCCTCGAGGCTCACGTCGTCCGAAAGTTCGGCGAGATCGTCGTTCCACCACGCGATGGGGGCGATACCGAGTTTGGCTTTCATGGTGTCACACTCCCACGCGCTGCTTCGCGCGAATCTGTTCCTGCTCCTTGCGCGCCTTCTGGACCGATTCCCGCGACGAGACCTGCGGCACGCCGACATCCCAGTCCGCGTCGCCCGGCACCCAGGCGTAGGCGTCCGAGGCGATCGACAGAACGGTGGTGCGGTCGTTGGCCTTCGCCCATTCGAGGGCGGCTGCGAATTCGGCGAGGCTCTCGCAATGACGCGCGGCCGCGCCCATGGCCTCCGCGTGTTTGGCAAAATCGACGTGCAGCGGCGCGTCGGGGTTCAGCACCCGGCAATCGACAAGAAGGTTGTTGAAGCCCGGCACGCCCTTGGCCTGCTGCAGCCGGTTGATCACGGCGTACCCGCCGTTGTCGCAGACGATGAGGATCATCTTGTGACCGCTGAGGACGGACGAATAGATGTCCGAGTTCATCATCATGTAGGCGCCATCGCCGACCATGACGATCGGCGTCCCGCCAACGCCGCCCGGCTCCGCATTCGCCATCGCATGGCCCCAGCCCGCCGCAATCTCGTAGCCCATGCAGGAGAAGCCGAATTCGACATCAAAGGTGTTCGGCGCCTTGACGCGCCAGCTCTTGGTGATTTCTCCGGGAAGGCCGCCTGCCGCCGTGATGATGGTGTCCTTCTCGCCCGCCGCGTCGTTCACGGCGCGTATCACCTGCGCGTAGGTCGGGACGGGGGCGTTGGTCGGAGCCTGATGCCCGTCGAGCAGGGCGTCCCATTCCTTGAAGAGCGCCTTGGCGCGCGTCATGTGCGCCGGATCGACGCGCCAGGAGCCAAGTTCGGCATCGAGTTCGGTCACCGTTTCAAGCGCGTCGCCGACCACGGCGAGCGCGCGGTGCTTCACCGCGTCGAAGCGGGCGGCGTTGATGGAAATGAAGCGCGCGTCCTTGCTGAAAGCCGTCCATGAGCCGGTGGTGAAGTCTTGAAGCCGCGTGCCGACCGCAAGAATGACGTCGGCTTCGGCCGCGAGCGCGTTCGCCGAGGTCGAGCCGACGATGCCGATCGGCCCCGCGTGCGCCGGATGCTCGTGCGTGACCCCGCCCTTGCCAGCGATGGTCTCGACGATCGGGAGGCCGCGCTTGACGGCGAATGCCGCGACGACTTCTTCGGCGAGCGAGTAGCGGACGCCGCCGCCCGAGATCAGGAGCGGCCTTTTCGCCGTCTTCAGAAGCGCCACGGCCTCCGCGACCTTCCGGCGATCGGGGCGCAACCGCGGAATGGTCCAGGTCCGCTCCTCGAAGAACGCCTCCGGGTAGTCGAAAGCCACCTCCTGGATGTCCTGCAGCAGCCCAATGAAGGCTGGGCCGCAGTCGCCCGGATCGAGCATCGTGGCGACGGCTTGCGGCAGCGACGAAATGATCTGCGCCGGGTGGGTGATGCGGTCCCAGTAGCGCGTCACCGCCTTGAAGGCGTCGTTCACGGTGACGGTCGGGTCGCCGAATTGCTCGACCTGCTGAAGCACCGGGTCCGGCAAGCGGCTGGTAAAAGTATCGCCGGAGAGGAGGAGCACCGGCAGACGGTTCGCCAGCGCCGTCCCCGCCGCCGTCACCATGTTCGCCGCGCCGGGGCCGATCGAGGTCGTCGCGATCATGATCTGCCGGCGGCGCTTGGCCTTGGAGTAGGCGACGGCCGCAAGCGCCATTGACTGCTCGTTTTGCCCGCGCCACGTCGGCAGGCGATCCTGGACCGCCTCCAGC
>NZ_JBKQOT010000850.1:0-10502 GCF_052145395.1 Roseiarcus sp. | reverse complement strand
GCCGGGCTCACGACGTTGCCGACCGACTTCGACATCTTCTCGCCGCGGTTGAACAAAAAGCCGTGCACGACAACCTGGCGCGGGACCGGCAGGCCGGCCGACATCAGGAAGGCCGGCCAGTAGACGGCGTGGAAGCGGGTGATGTCCTTGCCGATCACATGCGCGTCGGCCGGCCAGAATTTCGCCCGCGGAGCCCCTTCGTCCGGGAAGCCGGTGGCGGTGAGATAATTGGTCAGGGCGTCGACCCACACGTACATGACGTGCTTAGGGTCGCCCGGCACCGGCACGCCCCACGAGAACGCGGTGCGGCTGATCGACAGGTCCGCGAGGCCGCGCTTCACGAAGGCGGCGATCTCGTTGAGATATTTCTCCGGCGTCACGAACTCGGGATGGGCGGCGTAGTGGGCGAGCAGCCTGTCGGCGTAGGCGGACAAGCGGAAAAACCAGCTCTCCTCCTCGACCCAGTCGACGGGCGCGCCGGTCGGCGCGAGCTTCGTCCCGTCCGGGGCGCCGTTCAGCTCGCTCTCGTCGAAATAGGCCTCGTCGCGCACGGAATACCAGCCGGCGTATTTCGACAGGTAGATGTCGCCGTTGGCGGCCATCCGCTCCCAGATCGCCTGGACCGAGCGGGCGTGGCGCGCCTCCGTCGTCCGCACGATGTCGTCCGCGCGCGCGTTCAGAAGTTCGCCCATCGCCTCGAACTCGGCCGCGACCCGGTCGACGAATTCCTGCGGCGTGACGCCCTCGCGCGCCGCCGTCTGCTGAACTTTCAGGCCGTATTCGTCCATGCCGGTGACGAACAACGTGTCGCGGCCGTCAAGGCGCATGAACCGCTGGATCGCGTCGGTGGCGATGCGCTCGTAGGCATGGCCGATATGCGGCGCGCCGTTCGCGTAGGGGATCGCGGTGGTGATGTAGAAGCGGCTCATGGCCTGATGGTCCTAGAGCATTTTGCCGATATTGGGAACGGAGCGGGAGAGTCGAGGGCACAGCAACCGACCGAAGGCCAGCGCCCGCGTTTTCGAGGTCACGGGCGACGGCAAATCCGTCGTGTCGCCCGAGAGGCGGTCAACATCGGCGACCAAAACGACACCGCCTCGTGTCACAATCCGCAACGGCGTTAAGGTTGCGGCGCTCGGCACGTGCGCCCGTGAGCTTGTCGCGAACTGTCTCTTCTGAGCCTGCCGCCTTCCTGCGGGGCGAGCTTGTTGCCGAGGTCTGTGCCGTCGGGCGTAACCGGCGATCACGACGCGCCAGCAAGCAGCTTGCGCGTGATGTGGCGGCTGCCGTGAACCACGCGAATGATGCCGACAAGTTCGCTGTTGGGGACGTGGCGATAGGCCACGACATACGGCCAGACATGTCCGATACGAACATGCCGCCCATAGGCGGGCCGCGGTGCGCCGCTTTCGGGATGGGCGGCCAATCGGTCGTAAAGCGCCTCAAGAGAGGCCGCGTAATCGGCGGCGACGCCAAGCCCCGCCATCGCCGCCAGATCGCGAAGAATGATCTCGGTGTCGGACTGCGCGACGGTCGAGACGATTACCCGCGCCATCAAGCCTTGAGGGACGCTAGCAGCGCCGCGTTGCGCGCCTTGTGCTCTTCAAGCGAAACGAACTCGCCTCGGTTAAGCGCGGCCAACCCCTCGTCAACATAGGGCTTCATCCATGCCTCATCGTCGGACGCGCCTTCCTCGCCCTTGGCGAGTTCGGCAATGCGTTCGCCGAGAAGCTGACGCGCCGCCGCGTCGACCGAGGCAAAGTCGCCGTTTGCCACGCGTGTTTTAAGCCATGCTTCTTGGTCGGGGTGAAGTGTTATCGCCATAGCCGTCTTTATACCACGAAAGCCGTTCGGTTCCGACGGCGAAATCAGGCTTCGCTTATGGAACAAGAAAGACCAACTTTATCAATGGCGTGCGCTCAATCTATAAAACCGGCAACCTGCTTCCAAGGGATTTCTGGAAACCGCTCCTTGAAGGCGGGCGGCAGACGACGCGACGCCTCGGAAATAAACTCAAGGCAGCGCGTTGCCGCGTAAAAGGTCTTGTCGTTGGCAAGGAAGGCGTCGACGTCGAAGCCGTCAACAAAACGCATCGAGCGCGTCGCGTTCGGCGTCAAGAAGCTCGTCGCGTTGGCGGCCACTCGGGGTCGAAGGCGCGGCGTCAAGGCTTCCCGGTCGATCATGTCAACCGAACCGAGAAAAAGGCGGGCGACGTATTCCTTCAGGCCCGCTTAGTTGAACATCGTGCCGACCACGGCGGGGTCGATGCGTCGCGGGTCAGTCGGCGAGAGCGGCCTCGTCCGGCTGCACGGCCTTCAGCTTCTCGATACCAAGCATGTTGAGAGCCATGGACTCATAGAACGGCTCGCTTTCGCCCTTGCGCATCTTGCGAAGGAAGTATTTCTCGAAGCCGATCTTGGCGACATGCACCCACTTGCCGGACGACGACCAGTTGACGTTGCGCGGCGGGATTTGCGGCTGGGCGACGAAGGCGATACCGCTGTCGCCGAAGTCGGCGAGACAGACGGCGTTCCACGTCCCCTGGAAGGACGGTTTTCCGCCTCGCAGGATCTGGCCGATGTTGCGCGCCGTCGCAGTGACCATGGATTCGATCATGAAGCCGGTTTTCGGCACGCCGCATCGCACGGGCGTCGGGCCAGTCGGCGGGATCGCGACGCAGACGCCGACCGAGAAGATGTTCGGGTATGCTGGATTTTGCTGATGCTTGTCGACGATGACGAAGCCGCGCGGATTGACCAGGCCGTCGATGCCCCTGAGCGGCGCGATGCCGCGGAATGCCGGCAGGATCATCGAGAAGCTGAACGGAAGCTCCTTGGTCGACTTGAGCGAACCGTCGTCTGCGACCTCCTCGACTGTCATCTTGCCGTCTTCGACTTTCTTGATCCGCGCGCTCGTCAGCCACGATGTGGTGCTCACGCAACTCGCCTTCGAGCAGGCCCTTGGTGTCGCCGACGCCGTCGAGTCCGAGATGGCCGATATAGGGCTCAGAAGTCACGAAGGTCATCGGCACTCGGTCGCGGATCTTGCGGCGGCGAAGCTCCGTCTCGAGGATGAACGTGAACTCGTAGGCCGGGCCGAAGCACGAGGCGCCCTGCGCCGCGCCGATTACCACCGGACCCGGCTTCTTGCAGAAGGCCTCGAACCTGGCCGCGGCTTTCTCCGCGTGGTCGATATGGCAGATCGAGGTTGTGAAGCCGTCGGGACCGAGGCCCTCGATCTCGTCGAACGCGAGTTCAGGCCCGGTTGCTATGATGAGGTAGTCGTAGCGCAGCGTCGAGCCGTCGGCGGTCTCGAGCGTATTGTCCTTCGGGGAGAGCTTCGTCACCGGGCTCGGCCTGAAGGCAATGCCGCGCTTGGCGAAGGCCGGGGCGAGATCGACCTGCAAGGCTTCGCGCTTGCGCCAGCCGACGGGGACCCAGGGGTTCGACGGAACGAAGTGATAAAGGGGGTCCTTGGTAACGACGGTGAGCTTGTCCTCAGGCCGCATCTGGCTCTTCATTTCGTAGGCCATGTTCGCGCCGCTGAGGCCGGCGCCGATGATGACGATCTCTGCCACTTGCTTTCCTCCGGTTCGGAGCCGCTCTGACAGGGCAACTCTCGCAACTCATCCTCTCTGATAGACCATTATATCATAATATGCAAATTTATCGTTTTGGTTGGCGAGCCTCAACGTGAGGCCTGTAGCCGCCCCGGCTCGCAGAGCGTCAAACGGCCCAAACCTTCCGGCGTTCGGGACGTTATCGCCTCCGGGGCGCGGTCGCAGCGATCTCGGCGAAGACGGCGAGGACATGCAGCTTTCGATCGAGGTTCAGCGCTTCCGTCTCGCGCGCCGCGGCGCGGATGCGGTCCCACAAAGACCCGATCTCCCACGCCTTCGCGGGCGAGGAGACGGTTCTGGCTGCGTAGCCGGCGAGCCACTCATAGAGCTCGCGGTGGAAAGCTTCGAAAGCCTCGCTCGACGCGCGCCCGGCGAGCGCCTCGGCGAGCCGGGCCACCCCCCGCGGATCGGGATGCGGCAACCCGGCGATGGTCGAATCGATCAGCGCGCCGACGCCCTCCGAGTCCGGCGACAGCCGCCCCATCGCCTCGCGCACCGACCCGTTGGCCCGCTTTGCGGCGCGGGCGACCGCGGCGGGATCGGCGTCGCTCCAGGGGGGCCCGAGCCCGCCGATCACATCCACGATTTCCGTCTCGGTCAGCGGGTCGAGTCTCAGACGGCGGCAGCGCGAACGGATCGTCGGCAGCACCTGCCCCGGCCGGTGCGACACGATCAAAATCAGCGACCGGGCCGGCGGCTCCTCGATCATTTTCAGCAGTGCGTTGGCGCCGTTGCGGTTGAGGTCCTCGGCGCAATCGACCAGGCAGACGCGCCAGCCGCCGAAGGCCGCCGACATCTGGAACACCTGCAGCGCGTCGCGGACGTCCTCGACCCGGATCTCGGTGAAAAACTTTTTCTTGTCCGTCTGCCAGACGCGGCGGACGAGGGAAAAGTCCGGATGCGCCAGCGCCGTCAGATGGCGCGCGGCCGCGATCTTCAAGTCGACCGAGAGGTCGCGCGCGGACCGGACGCCCGGAGCGGCCGGATCGGGGTTGGCGAACAGGAATCGAGCGAACCGCCAGGCGAGCGTCGCCTTGCCGACGCCTTCCGGTCCGCCGATCAGCCAGGCGTGCGCGAGCCTGCCCTCGCGATAGGCCGACAGCATCTCCGCCTCGGCGTTCTTGTGTCCGATCAGCCGCTCGGCGTGACGCGGATGGGGCGCGCCGGGAACGGCGTCGCTTTCCGGGGCCTCCTCGGCCTCGGGCCTCCTCATTCGCGAGCCCTCGCCGCGCCGGCCGGATCGAGCCGCGCCTCGACCGTCGCCCAGATGTCGGCTTCGACCTCGTCCTCGGGTTTCAGCGCGTCGATCACCGCGCAACGCTGCGGCTCCTGAGCCGCGATGTCGAGGAAGGCGCGCCGCAAAATGCTATGGAAGCCGATCTCCTCCGCCTCGAACCGGTCCGCGCCGCCCTGCCCGCGTCTGAGGCCGGCCCGCTCGAGCCCCGCCTCGGGCGGAAGGTCGAGGACAAGCGTCAGATCCGGACCATTCGTTCCGACGACGATCCGTTCGAGGCTGAGGATGGCCTCGACCGGCAGGTTGCCTGCGGCGCCCTGATAGGCGCGGGTCGAATCGGCGAACCGGTCGCATACGACCCATTGGCCGCGTTCGAGCGCCGGCAGGATCGTCACGTCCAGATGGTCGATCCGGGCGGCCGCGAACAGCAGCGCCTCGCCTTCGGCGCCAAAGGGTCTCGCGAAGCCCGATAAGATCACTTCGCGCAATTCCTCGGCGTGCGGCGAGCCGCCGGGCTCGCGCGTCCGCACGACGTCGAGACCGACCGTCCTGAGCCTCGCCTCCAGGCGGCGCGCCTGGACGGACTTCCCGGCTCCTTCACCGCCTTCGAGGGTGATGAACCGGCCACGCTGCAGTCCGGTCATTTGCGTCCGGTCATGGCCGGAATTCGCGCCAGCGCATCGCGGAGCGCGCCGCCGGCGAGTTCGATCCCGGCGTCGAGGGCGCGGCTCGTCAGGCCGCCGAGCGGAACGTAAGCGCCCGTCTTCAGCGGGGCGTCGACCACCAGCATTTCGTCGCGCCAGATCTTCAATCGCCCCGCGTCCTGGCCCTTTTCGACGGGCGCCGTCAACGGCCCGACATAGACGATCTTGGCGACGATCTTGCCGCTTTCGCCGTGCGGGACATAGAGCACGATCGGGCGGTCGCTGACCAGCGGGACCTCGCCCGCCTTGCCGCCGTAGACGGACGCCCAGCCGACGGTTGCGCCCGCCTCGAACACCGTGCGGCGGTCGAAAGAATGGAAGCCGTAGCCGAACAGCTGGCGAGCCTCATCGACCCGGTCGTTCGCCGTCTTGAGGCCGTACATAACGACAATGAGGCGCGCGCCGTCCTGCACCGCCGAGCCTACGAGGCCGAAGCCGCCGTCTGCGACGTCCGCGGCCTTCAGCCCGTCCGCGCCGAGGTCCATGGTCAGCAGCGGATTGCGGTTGAGCTGGCGGATCTTGTTCCAGGTGAACTCTTTCTCGCCGAAATAGTGATAATAATCCGGATAGTCGCGAATGACGTGCGCGGCGAGCAGCGCCATGTCCCGCGCCGTCGTGTGCTCGGCGGGATCCGCCTTTCCCCGCGGATCGGTGAAGTAGGACTGGGTCATGCCGAGCTCGGCCGCGCGCTTGTTCATCAGCTGCGCGAAGGCCTCCTCCGAGCCGGCCATGCCTTCCGCGAGGACCATCGCGGCGTCGTTGCCCGACTGGATAATCAGCCCGCGCAGGAGATCCTCGATCCGCGCGCGGCTCTTCAGGGCGAGAAACATCGCTGCGCCATGCGCGTGCGCCCCGCCCTGGCGCCAGGCCGTCTCGGAAACGTCGTAGACGTCGTCGAGGTGCAGACGGCCTTCCTTCAGCTCGCGAAAGATGATCTCCGCGGTCAAAAGCTTCGCGGTCGAGGCGGGCGGCGTCGGGACGTCGGCGTTCTTCTCGTAAAGGACGGCGCCGCTGTCGTAATCCTCGACCAGCGCGACCTCGGCGTTCGCGGCGAACGGCGCGGCCTCGGCCGGCCCCGCAGAAAGCGAGAGGCAGGCGACGAGCAGCGCGAAACTGAGCCCGATCGAGCGCACCGGAGTTCCTCGGAAGCGACATCGCGAGCGCGGCGCTTCTCTTTACAGGTTGGGGATTGCGGCAATCTTCCGCCGAACTGTGGCGAATCGGCGGCCGAACGCGGCGCGCCTCAGTCGTCGGCGTCCGTACCGCCCGCCGGCCTGACCCGATCGAAGGCCGCTCCGGTCAGGCGCTTTACCCGGCTCGACTCGGAGTCGGAGAAATAAAGGGCCTTCTCGGCGCTGGCGTGCAGCTCGGGACGTTTCGGCGGCAGGACCCCCGCGGCGGCGGTCGACGCCTTGGCCGGCGCGCCCAGCCGAGCCACGGACGGGCTCTTTGCCGCCCCGAGGTCGAACGGGCGCGGCGGCGGGAGCGGAACGGCCTCGTGAGGCTGGCGAATCGCGATCGCAGCCGGCGGCCTGATCGGCTCGGGCTCCGCCGCGGCCACTGCGACCTGGACGGGTTCGGGCGCGGGCGGAGGCGGCGGGGCCGGCGGAGGAGCGACGGGCGCCGGGGGCGCCGGAGGCTGCCGGGCCGAGCCGGACCCGAACAGGGCGCTGAAGAGCGAGGGCCCCGGCGCGGGCTCATTGTCGGCCACCATCACCGGCTCGGCGAGGCCGTCGATATGGGCCGGCGAGCCGTCGGTGCGCAACGACGCGAGCAGCATGTTGTCGTCCGAACCTTCCATCGGCGCGCGGCCGACATATTCGACCTTGATCTTGGCGGTTCCGGCGCCCTTGAAGCCCAGCACGTCGGCGGCGCGCGACGAGACGTCCATCACCCGGCCGCCGTGGTAGGGTCCGCGATCGTTGACGCGAACGATCACCGAATAGCCGTTGTCGAGGTTGGTCACCCGCGCGTAGCTGGGCAGCGGCATGGTCGGATGGGCGGCCGTGACCGAGCCCATATCGTAGACCTCGCCGTTGGCGGTGCGGCGGCCGTGAAACGCCGCGCCGTACCAGGACGCCATGCCTACGGCCGTATAAGAGGTCATTTCCGACGGCACATAGGTGTGGCCGGCAACGTGGTAGGCGTGGCCGACGAGGTACTGTCCGCCACCCTTCGGCACCGGCTGGCCGTCGGCGATCACTTTCGGACTGGCGTGGCCGTATTTCTTTTCCGAGAAATACTCGTGTCCGTGAGCATAGTGCTGGACGGTCTGATTCGCGCATCCCGACAGCGAGACGGCGAGGGAAACGCCTGCCGCCCCGATCCATAAGCTTTTGACCGCGAGGGGGCGCATGTCATGACGCGATACGCTCATCGACGCTCACCCGCACGCAACACCCGCCCGCGCGCCAAATACCGTCGGCTGACAATCTCGGGGCGCAGGCTTATGAAATCCACAACGCTGCTCGGCACTCTTGATCCCGCTTCGTTTCGATTCCGCTAACGAATCCGGCCACTTCACTTTGAAGCGATCCGGCGCTGCCGCGAGGCCGCATCATCGCGCTCCCTCACGTCCTCGTTGGCGTCAAGCCGCGGCAGCTCCACGACTCGCTGTTCCGGTTCCGGCTCGGCCTTTGACGTTCGGCGCCCGTGTCCCGCATCCCTGCCGTCCAATCGCGGCAACAACGTGGCCGTCCCATGGCGGCCGCCATTGTCAAATCGTCGCGTCGACCTGCACGCAGTTGTGGCGCAGGCCTTGCGACTGTCGCAAAAAAGACAAGACAGTGGCGGCCGGATGCATGCCTCCGGCCGCCGAGTTGCGGGAAGCCCTTGGATCACCGGATGACGCATCAATCACGCCTTCCGGGTGGTGCGGACCCGTCGCCTCCCTGTGGCCGCGCAACACGAAGGGTAAGAGGGGGTTCAGAACCCTTCGTTTTCGAACTCTTTGTTCGAGGCGGCTTCCTCAATCCCTAATAGGGAGAAATTGCGTCACATGCAACAGAAGAGTCGGGTTTTCGTCATACTCTTTTCATGCTGGACGTTATGCGTGCGCGACTTGTGAACACCCGCACGCGTTCGAAGCTATTGCCTCGCGTGCCGTAAGACCGCCGCGGCCCTTCGACCTCGCCGTTCCTGCATGGAGAACGCACGAATGCTTGCGCTGTCATGGCGCTTAAAGAAGAGCGGCGCATTCCGCTAAAGTGAAGTCTACGTATGTCCTCGACAGTTGGATCGAGCCCAGCGGGCGGAATGGGAAACGCCCGCGGCAGAATAAACATCATCGGGGACGCGTTGCAACTGGGAGGTGGTGGCGGCGCAACGACCGGATTCTCGCGACCTCAGGTCAGCGCGCGACAAGCGCCAGGTTGGCGAGCCGACGGACAAACGACCGCACCGGGCGGCCTGCAGACCGCCCGGAGCTGTCTAAGTCGCTCAAGACCGCGCTAGCCTTTCGGCCCTTGCGACCTTGCAAAAGAATACGCCACGCGCCGGCGATGCGGGAAGAGCGTAATTACCGTTGCGCGCCGCGCGAATTGTCGCACCGGGCAGGATCGGGGAACGCGCGACTCGGCGGGGCTCGAACCTGCGTGCCCCCCGTAGAGCATTTTGCGGTTGGATCGAGGCGCCGCTGTGGCCGCGATCGCTGATCGCGGCGGACGCGGTCGGCGACCGCGTCACCAAAGGGCGATTCGACAGAACTGAAATCTGCTCTAGGAGGCGAACGCAAAGCGCTGGCAGACGAATGCTTCCGCGCTCGGGCGTGCTTAATTCAACTGGAGTTTGGCTTAGACGAGTAACCAGCCGACGGTTATCGTGAAAGTCTCTGTAATCCCGCGATGGGCCCCTCGATGTCCATCGCCAATGACGTTTGCGCCGTAACAGCAACCTCGGTGCGATTTTTCGCATTCATTTTTTTCATGATATTGCGAACGTGCACTTTCACAGTGCTCTCGCTAATAGACAATTGGCAAGCGATTATCTTGTTCGACTTTCCCTGTTGGATAGCTTGCACGACACTGGACTCACGTTCCGTTAATGCGTCGGGCGGCGGAGACGCTACCGTCGCCGAGGGACCGTTCGGCTCGAAGGCAAACAGATAATCCGCTGGAAAGTAGGTGCCTCCCGCTAAAATGAATTGCACCACCCCAATTGCGATTTCAAAACTTGTCGTGACTGGGATAAACCCCTTTGCGCCAAAGTTGATGGCGGTCTTGGCCAATTCCATGTCGTTCACGGCGCAAACGACGATCGGAACGCTTGGATCCAGGGCTGACAAGACCCTGAGCGCATGAACGCACTCCGCTGGTCGGACATCCGTCAGACAGAGAAAAACGAGCGCAACCGAGTCGCTAAAACGACTTTCGAATTCCGACACCGTCGAGAAGGTCACAATGGGCAGCGAAAGCGCCGCCAGCATGCCACGATGCATGCACTCCCGGATGAACGTACGCGGTTCGACCAGCGCGATGTGACGGTCGAGTTCTGTGTCCGCGCTTGCGGTTTTACGATGGGCGTCGACACCGACGCTCTTTTGTTCGGCCGGCGAGGAAGACGCCTGTGGCCGCGCCTCTACAATTGCGATAACGGTACCGTGATCCATCAATGTTCCCCTGATCGTCATGATCAAATTCTTGATCAATCGGACTTTTGAGCCCCAGAAGCCGCTACCCAAGCGTCCTCTTGTAGATGCGGTAACCTGCCGTACGACGCCCCGACGCGCCGCAAGTTGCTCAGACTCATGTTAACGGTCGACTGACTTGTCGGCTGGTCAAAATTGACCACACAACTGAAATTCCTGGGAGCGGCCTATTCGCGTAGAATTACGCTCATCAGCGAACTGTGGACTTTCAGGTCCCTGTTGTATTCGATGAAGCCGAGCTTCCTGAATTTGTTCATGAAGAAGCTCACCCGCGGCCGGGTCGTCCCGATCATCTCCGCA